>CAXSEO010000119.1:0-7019 GCA_964235525.1 uncultured Sphingomonas sp.
ACCAGCGTCACGTTGTCCTGGTTACGGGCGTGCAGATCCCCGTCGGAATAGAGTGGGCGCTTGCACAGGTAATTGTACCAGGGCTTGGATGACTCGGCCGTCTCGGGGTGCCGGACGATTTTGGCGACGCGGGCACGCAGCTCTTCCATTTTGGCATAGTCGACGCGCTGCATCAGTTCAGGCGGGGGAGTGGGGTCGCCGGTGCGGTGACGCTCAGCCATTAGCGCGCCGAACCGCCCCCAGAAGTCGGTCCAGCGGTCGCCCACCATATTCTTGTCCGTCGGATGGCCGGAGATGACCGCCAGGAAGTTGTCCATCCGGCGCTTCTGCCATCCAGGCTCCTGGCTCTTGAACCAGTCGATGTCCGTGGGCGCATTGTTACGCTCGTCGATCGCCGAAGGCGTGCGCTGAAACAGGTAGAGGTGCCCGGCATGCTCGGCGAGGCGAGGCACGATCTGGATCGCGGTCGCGCCGGTGCCGATCACCGCCACCCGCTTGTCTGCGAGCTTTTCCTGGCCGCCTTCCGAAGTGCCGCCTGTGTATTCGTAATCCCACCGGGCCGAATGGAACATCTTGCCCCTGAAGTTCTGGATTCCGGGGATGCCGGGCAGCTTCACCTTGGCAAGCGGCCCTTGGCTGAGCGTCACGAAGCGCGCGTGGAGTGTGTCGCCACGGTCGGTCGAAATGGTCCAGCGCGCCGCCTCCTCGTTCCACGCGATCAGCGTGACCTTGGTCTGGAAGAGCGCTCTGTCGTATAGGCCATAGTGGCGGCCGATCGCTTGGCAGTGAGCGAAGATCTCGGCTCCGTGCGCGTAGCGCTCCTTGGGGACGGTGCCGACCTCCTCGAGCAGGGGCATGTAGACATACGATTCGATGTCGCAGCGGACGCCGGGATAGCGGTTCCAGTACCAGGTGCCCCCGAAGTCACCGCCCTGCTCGATGATGCGGAACGAGCCGATGCCGCGGTCGCGCAGCCCAGCCGCCGTAAGCAGCCCGCCGAAGCCGCCGCCGACCACGGCGACGTCGATCTCCTCGTCGACCGGCTCGCGTCGGTGGCCCGGCTCGACGTGCGGGTCATCGGCAAAGCAGCCAAATTCGCCGTTAGCGGGTATGTACTGGCCCGACCGGTCGGACCGCAGCCGCTTGTCACGCTCTTCCAGGTACTTTCGGCGCAACGCGGCCGGATCGTAGGTTCCGGCAAGCGCCTCGGCGGTCTTCATGCCCGACTCTCCATCGTTCGGCCGCGCCTGCTCGCGCGATCTTCCACGGTGCCGAGCATACACCGAACCATCTGGCATGCAAGCATGCCAGATGGTTCGGATCAAACCATTGTTCGATCCCGACTGGCGACAGTCAGCGTTGAAGGATGTCCAGTGTCCCTGCCGAGCCCCGAGAGCACCGCGGCCGCCACATCCGCGATGTGCGCCTCAGCGAGCGCCCGGGCAGTCGCGGGATTGCGGGTCCGAAGCGCTGCAATGATTCCACTGTGCTCGTGCATGGCGTCCGGGACGAATGAGGAATAGCCGACCGCATGATTGATGAAGAAGTCGGACATGTTGAAGTTGCTGCGCTGCTTATCCGCAAGGTGGGGTGAACGCGCCATCTCGTGGATCACCTGATGAAACCGCTGGTTCATCGCGATGTAATCTTTGACTCCTCCAGGCCGTGTAAGATCAAGTCCTACGATCCTGGCGTGCGCCTCCGAGAGGTCCCGAAGCTGCCGATCGTCTCTGCGTTCCGCCGCGAGTTCCGCGAGCAGGCCCTCCATCCGCGCGAACATTCGAAAAAAGTCCGCGATCGCCGTCTGGTCGGGATCCACGACCTGGCATCCAACCTGCGGGATGATCCGGACAAAACCATCCGCCGCCAGCCTGCCCAAGGCTGCCATGATCGGCTGTCGGCTGGCGCCCGTTTGGGTTGCCACCTCCTTGACCAAGATTCGTTCGCCGAAGGCATATCGGGCGTGCACCAGAGCGTCGACGAGTCGGTCATAGACTTCGTCCTTTTTATTCACTCCAGACATCCCTCTGCATCGTGCATGCAAGCCTATCGGGCCTCAGGGGCGGACGCAACGATCCACCAGCTTTACAGCGCCAGGTTGCATGCTAGTATGCCGATCGGGAGGATTATACGATGTTTCTGTGGCCTGAGATCGCGAGCGGGAGCGTGCGTCTAGGATATGCGAATGCCGGGGGCATTCGCACGCGTTATGTCGAAGCCGGAACGGCCGGTGCGACAGAAGCGGTAGTCTTCATACCCGGTACCGGTGGCCATCTGGAGGCATTCACGCGCAACCTGTTGCCGCATGCCGAGCGTCACCGCACCATCGCGCTCGATATGATCGGCCACGGCTTCACTGACAAGCCGGATCACGACTATGAGATACGGCACTACGTCGCGCATCTCCTCGGTTTCTGCGACTCGATGGGGCTGGAGAGGATCCACGTCCACGGCGAGTCGCTCGGAGGCTGGATCGCGGCGCAGTTCGCCATCGATCATCCCGACCGCGTCGCGTCGCTGACGCTCAACACCGCCGGTGGTCTCAACACCGATCCGGCCGTCATGCAGCGAGTGTACGCGGTCACGATGAAGGCGGTCGCGGAGGCAAGTCCGGCGACGGTTCGAGCGCGGCTGGAATGGCTGATGAACGATCCCTCGCGGGTCACAGACGATCTCGTCGAGTTGCGTCTCGCAATCTACACGCAGCCAGGCTTCGTGCGCGCGATGGAACACATCCTGTGTCTCCAAAACATGGAGGTCCGGATGCGGAACGTCCTCACCGATGAGACGCTCGCTCAGATCAAGGCGCCGACGTTGGTTATCTGGACGGACCACGATCCGACTGCCCCGATCGCGACCGGAGAACGTTTCGTGTCGGCGATCCCGCGTGCTGAGCCGCTGGTCGTGATGGCGGACTGTGCGCACTGGCCGCAATGGGAAAAGCCGGATGAATTCAACCGGCTCCATCTCGCATTCCTGACAAAGCACGCCGGTCCGGCATCGGTGCCCGCCAACCTTGCACTCACAGCAGCCTAAAGGATGCCGTAATGACTGTTCGCCTCATCTGTGCTTCGCACACACCGCTAATGGACCACGTCGACGCCGACCCGACAGTCGACCGCGAGGTCCGCGCCCATTTCGCCGCCCTCGCGGCCGAGGTGCGTGACTACGCCCCGGAACTGGTCATTATCTTCGGACCCGATCACTTCAAGGGCTTCTTCTACGACATGCTGCCGTCGTTCACGATTGGAGTGCGCGCAACCGCAATCGGCGACTATGACATCGGCGGCGGAGACTTCGACGTGCCTGAGCCGCTCGCGCTGGACTGCGTGCGCGCGGTGCGCGACGCCGATGTGGACGTAGCGGTGTCCTACCGGATGCAGGCGGACCATGGTTTCGCGCAGCTACTCGTGCTGCTCACCGGGCAGGTGGACGCGTATCCGGTTTTGCCGATCCACATCAACTGCGCAGGACCGCCGCTGCCGACTTTCCGGCGAGTCGAGGCGCTGGGCGCCGCGGTAGGTCGCTGGGCAGCCGGGCTCGGCAGGCGGGTGCTGATCCTGGGGTCGGGCGGGCTGAGCCACGATCCGCCGATCCCGTCGATCGACACCGCGCCGCCGCCGGTTGCCGAGATGCTGATCGCCGGCCGCAACCCACCAATGGAGGCGCGGCGCGCGCGCGAGCAGGCGAACTTCGAGGCGGCGCGCAAGCTCGCGCGGGGCGAAGGGAGGGCAACCCCCCTCAACGCCGAGTGGGATCGGGCGTTCATGGCGCAGATGGAGGCGGGCGATCTGGCGAGCGTCGGCATGCTGGACGAGGCTGCGCTGACGCGTACCGCGGGTTGCGGTGGTCAGGAGGTGCGCACCTGGGTCGCCGCCTACGCCGCAATGGCGGCGGTGAAGCCGTTCACGCCTCGCCACGTCTATTATCACGATATTCCGCAATGGAATGCCGGCATGGGGATCGCCGCGGCCGAGCCGGCGCTGATCCACGCCTGATCGGGCAGACAACGAGGGAAAAGAAAATGGCGGAGTTGATCGAATTCGGATCCTTCCAGGTGAATTTCCTTCGCGACCGACACGAGACGGCCGGGGCGGTGGACGTGTTCGAGCTGACGCTGAGTCCGCAGGGCCGCATGCCGGTCCCGCACTGGCACGAGAGCTGGGAGGAGACGGTGTACGGCGTCGAGGGAGTCGTGACCTACACCATCGGCGGCGAGCGGGTGGACATCCCGCGGGGTGGCTCGGCGTTCGTGCCGCGCGGAGTTGTTCATGGCTTCAATAACTTCACCGACGTGCCGGCGAAGTGCCTCTGCATCTTGACGCCCGGCGTGCTGGGTCCGGAATATTTTCGAGAGCTCGCCGCCGTGGTCCGAGCGGGCAAGCCCGATCCGGCGGTGATGGGCGGGATCATGCGGCGCTACGGCTTAGTTCCGGGCTGATCGCACGCAGGTGGTGGACGATAGGGTGATTTCCGGCGGCATGATCGGTCATGTTGCCGCCGCAGCTCTGGTCGAGATGGCCTTGCGGGCGGCGCTGGAAAACGGCTTTGCCGCGGCGGTTGCAGTGGTCGACGCGGCGGGGGCGCTGCGAGCATTCGGGCGTGCCGACGGTGCGGCGGCGTTCACTGCGGAGGTCGCGGTTGCCAAGGCTCGCACGGCCGCCGCGTCCGGCATGCCGACGCACATCTGGAACGCGATCGTCGCCGATCCGGCGAGCGCGCCCCTCGCCCAAATGCCCGGAATGATGCCGGTTGCCGGCGGCTATCCGCTGAACGCGGAAGGCAGCACGGTCGGCGGCATCGGCGTGTCCGGCGGCCCTGCCGAGCACGATCGCGCCGCGGCGGCGGCCGCGCTGGCGACGTGCGGCTTTCCAGTCGAATGAGGCATCACGCCATCCGTTCGGCAATCGACCGGGCGCACGCGGCGAGGCGAGCGGCCATCCGTTCAGCGTCCGACAGCGGGACCGATGCCGGTGTGCCCGAGATAGAGATCGCGGCGACCGCGCGTCCGTCGACGGTCACCGGCACCGCGACGCAGGCGATGTCATCCGCCATCTCCCGGTCGTCGATCGCATAGCCTCGGTTATTCGTTGCCGCGATCTCGGACCGTAGCGCGTCGGCGTCGACGAGGGTCTGGGCCGTTAGCCGCACGAAGGTCCCGCGCAGGTAAATTTCCAGCCTGTCGGGGGGCAGTTGGGCGAGCAGAACCTTTCCGATTCCGGTGCAATAGGCCTCCAGCTGACCGTGCTCTCGGGTGAAGACGTCGGCACCGCCCTCCTTGACCAGATAGCTCACCATATCCCCGTCGAAGACGCCCAGGTGCGCCGCGGCGGACTCCGCCCGGGCCAGCCGCCGCAGCGCGGATCGACCGGCCTCGATCAGCCGTCGTCGCGGGTCTATCCGTGATGCAAGGACCACCAATCGCTCCGTGCCAGCATAGCGACCGCGCGCGATCCGACCGACTAGTCCGTGGCGCTCGAGCGTCGCCAGCATCCGTCGCCCGCTTGATGGCGCAAGGTCCAGCCCCGCCGCTAGCGTCGCTGCAGGCGTGTAACCGTCGTCGCGCACTATCGCCGTCAGCAGCGCCAGCCCACGATCGAGGGCCTGGGTTCCTTTACCAATCATGCGCTCACACTATGAGCATGCGAGACGGCCGTGAAGTGGCAGACCTTCGAGGAATTGCTAAGGCCCATCCGATCATCAGGAGAGGTCAGGTGGCTTCCATTGCCCCGTTGTCGTCGCCCAGCGCCGCACGTCCCATGCTCGATCAACTCGCCCACCGGCTGCGGGAGGCCTATTCGGGGCCGGCTATCGCGCCGCTTCGTGACGCCCTCAATCCTTTCGACGTCGACGGTGCGTATGACGTTCAAGCGATCAACACCCGGTTCTGGCGGTCTCAGGGGCGACGGATCGTGGGCCGGAAGATCGGCCTGACGGCTAAGACCGTGCAGGCGCAGCTCGGCGTCGACCAGCCGGACTTCGGCGTGCTGTTCGACGATATGGCGATATCGGACGGTGGCGTACTGCGTATGTCCGGCGCGCTGCAACCGAGGGCGGAGGCGGAAGTCGCGCTGGTGCTCGCGCGCGCGCTGCCCGACCCCGCCAGCGATGCGGCTGCGGTCGCGGCGGCGACCGACTATGCGGTCGCTGCGATCGAGATTGTTGACAGCCGCATCGCCGACTGGAAAATTACTGTCGCTGATACCGTCGCCGATAACGGCAGTAGTGCTTTTTTTGTGTTGGGTTCCGGACGCAGGCCGCTCGCCGGACTCGACCTCTATACCTGTGGCATGGCGCTGGAACTCAACGGCGCGGTGGCGTCGGTCGGTGCCGGCGCGGCGTGCCTAGGCCACCCGCTGGAGGCAGCGGCTTGGCTCGCGCGTACGCTGGCGGCGCGGGGCGAGCCGCTTCAGGCGGGCGACGTGGTGCTGACCGGCGCGCTAGGGCCGATGGTGAACATCGCCGCGGGCGACAGGGTGACGGCGCGGATCGGCGGCCTTGGTGCCGTGTCTTTCGACGTGGAGGCGTGAAGGTGAAGGCGAGGACGAAGGTCGCGATCATTGGCTCGGGCAACATCGGCACCGACCTGATGATCAAGGTGATGCGCCGTTCCGACGTGCTGGAGATGGGCGCGATGGTCGGCATTGATCCGGCCTCGGACGGGCTCGCCCGCGCCGCGCGGCTTGGCATCGCGACTACGCACGAGGGCATTGAGGGGTTACAGAGGCTCGCGGTCTGGCCCGAGATCGGCATCGTTTTCGACGCGACATCGGCGGCTGCCCACGCCGTGCACAATGCCGTGTGCGCGGCGGCGGGCAAGGTGATGATCGATCTCACCCCCGCGGCGATCGGTCCTTATGTCGTCCCCGTCGTCAACGGTGAAGCTCATCTCTCGGCGCAGAACGTTAACATGGTTACGTGTGGCGGCCAGGCGACAATTCCGATCGTCGCGGCCGTTAGCCAGGTCGCGACCGTTCATTATGCCGAGATTGTCGCGGCGATCGCGTCGAAATCAGCGG
>CAXSEO010000120.1:0-6976 GCA_964235525.1 uncultured Sphingomonas sp.
AGGCGGCGCTGCACCGTGCGCAACAAGCTCTCGGGATAGTCGCCCGGCTGCTCGGTCTGCAGCTTCTTGAGCAGTTCCCGTCCGGTGCGCCAGGGCTCTTCCTCGAACCACCGCTTCAACTACGCCGTCACATCGATCAGCGGATCGGGTCGGCGGCGGCCTCGTGGCACCTTTGCTTTGTCGGTCGCGGTGGGGCGGACCTCGCCCCTCTTCCACGCGATCCGCAAGCCCGACAGGAACGCGTCGAGTTCGGGAGCGGCGTCCTCGCCGACCCTGGTGGGGACCGTCGTGTCGGCGAGCGCGACCAACCGCTGCTGCGCGGTCCTGATATCGCGCAGCAGCCACACCGGATCGAGCCCGGCGTTCATGGCGCGGAGCCGTTCGCGGGTATCATCATCAGTTCGCGGATCATCAAGCAAGCGCTGGTACGGTGTGGCGGGGGCGTGAAAGCGCTTGTGCACGCGCGCGCCCTCGCGGCGGCTCTCCGCCAGCTTAAACGACGGCTGGAAGGAGTTCACGAACAACCGCGCGGCGGCATACAGATCGGCAAGGGCGGCTGTGGCCTCCAGCCCTTCGAACCGACGATAGCCGACCAGGCGGCGCACCACCGATCCGTTCTTCTGCTCCACCCACGCCTGGCCGTTCTGGCGATAGGGGCGGCAGCGGGTGAACGCGATCCCGGCCGCCGCGCAATAATCCCGCACCGTCTCGTTGATGAAGACGCTATCGTTGTCCGTATCGAATCCCAGCAGTGCAAAGCCTGTCCTGAGCGCCTGCCCTGCAGGCAGTCGAAGGGGGCATCAGCCTGCGCAGCTCGTTCAGCACGGCAATCAGCACCGTCTGTTCGCGCACCAGCAGCGGCGCGCACTCGGTCCAGCCGGTCGCGATGTCGGTCAGCGTGAACGTCCAGGCGAAGCTTCCCTTCGCCACCGGTCCGCTATGCGACACCAGGTCGGCTTCGATGTGTCCCGGTGCCGGATCGTCCCAGTCGGAGAACGTCCTCACCGGCACGCTACGCCTGAGCGCGGTGCCCGCGACGCCTTGCCGCCTCGGCGAGCGGCCGCCGACCTTCACCTCGCGCAACGCCCGGTCGATCGTCGCCGCGCGCATTGTGGTCAGCTTGGTCTTCACCTCCGGCGCGACGTCCAGGTGCCCGTGCCGCTCCATCGCTTCCAGCAGTATCGGGATCAACGGTCGCAACCGCTTGCCGCATAATCGGTCTGCCGCCTCCCACAGCACCACCAGCGCCGTTCGAGCCGCCTCGTCGTAACCCGCCGTGCCCGCCGCGCGCCTTCCGCCTTCGCCGGACACTTCACGCGCAGCGCGGGTTAACAGCGCAAGTTGCTTTTGCCTGATCTGTCGGCAAGCGTTACACAAGGGTCGTTGCCCTTCGGGGTTTGCGGTATTTTTGTGTGGGGACGTAGCCGGGGTTCGCTGCGGGGCGCCCTCCGCAGAAAAGCGGACGGTCGGTTTTCCACCAGATCAGGCCATAGCAGGTGCGTTGCGAAAGGGATCCCTTTCGCGACATATCGGCCGGGAAACTCATTGAGATTTAGAACAGGCTGGCTATGTACAAGTTTACCTGGGGCCTCGCGAGGGTGTCCGTTTCCCGCAAGGGAGCTACAGGCCAAGGCCGTCCCGAAAGGGGCGGCCTTCGGTTTGTCTGGCCTAAGTGATTGAGGCCGCAGGGCGCGGCCGCTTCTTTGTCCCGCCCACCCAGCCCGTGGGGCTTGGCTTTCGGCCGGGCCAGCTCAGGCGAACAGGTCGCCGATCGCCCGCAGCCGGAAGGCGTTGAACCAGCGACGCCGGCGATGCTCGGGCGCGTCATGGATGATGTGGCAGCGCTGGCAGAGCGCGGCGAGGTTGCGGGGCCGGTTGTCTCCGGGATCATGGTTGAGGTGCGCGCTGGCGAGCACCACGCGCGTGGTCAGCAGGACTGGCGGCGCACCGATGCCGTCGAGCTCGGGTTGCTGGACGGGCATCGTGCCAAGGGCCGGAACATAGCGGAGGGGCTTGCCGCGGCCGTCGCGCCAGGTCGCGGCACCTTCGTCCCACCAAGTTCCGTCGCCGAGGTGGAGCACGTCGCGCCCGTGCGGGCGTTGGCAATGCTCGCAGCGTCCCTTGGCGCGCCGGAACCGGATCAGGTTGGACAGCTCGGGCCAGTCGATCGGGTACAGCCAACGGTGTTCGGGCGCGATCGGCATGACGATGCGATGAGTCAATCACGGTCAGAACGAAAGGGGAGAATGACGCATGGGCGCTTCTTCTCCGTCCTATCGGAATGCGTCCGCGTTCCACCCGGCCGGTAGTTCGTCACCGGGCTCGGGAGGACGGTTGGGCACCTTGTCCAGGATGCCGGCCAGGCCGTCGCCCGTGCGGCCGCTTGCGCGCCGCTGGAAGAAGTCCGCAGCCGTTTCCACCACGCCGACCTTCTGGGCTACTGCGGCCGCGATCCACTGGTTGAGGCTCACCCCGTCTTCTTTCGCCAGCCGAGCAGCCGCCATCTTGATCGAGGTGGGCAGCTTCAGCGGGTAAGTTGCCTTGCTCATGGTAGTAACTCCTTCAACAGATCGGCCGGCCGGGCCAGGCGAACCCCGAACCGCGGGGCGGCGTCGCTGAAATCGCGCAAGTTGTACGTCACCAGCGCATCCGCCCGCCCGTTGATCGCCGCCTCGAACACCATCTCGTCGTCCGGGTCGCGCAGCTGGGGCCGCCAGCGCAGATGAACCTCGACCGGCTCGACCAGCGCGGCCAGCTCCCCCAGCAGCTCGTCGACGTCGCCCAGGCTAAGCCCGGACACCTCGCGTTGCGCGTCGCGCTTCAGCACCTCCTCATATTCGAGGAATAGGGACGGCGTGGCGAGCAGCACGAGGCGGCGATGCTGGACAGCCCGCAGCAGGACGAAGCTCGCGCCCGCCCGGCTCCGCAGCGCCGTGGTGATCACCGAGGTATCCAGCACGACCCGACGCACCGGATCCATGTAACATCCTCTGGGATGTGAAGCTAGATTGGACACGGGTTCAGCCGTGAAAGATCGCCGGACAAGGCCTAGGGAGGAACTGAGCAACGAGAACGGCGGGTTGCGACCATTCGTCATGCCATCCATGGTGGCAGTTTGAAGGCAATCGATCCCGCGCTGCGTAGTCAGGCGACCGACGAAGCAACCTATAATCCATCTGCACTTGCCGAGCGCCTGTTGCGGGAGGGCCGCAAGGTTGAACTCGCTGACAAGATCAAGAGGGCGGTGGACTCGCGATCGCTGGAGCTCGCGCACCGACCAAGGCTGCGCGCCGACGTAGCGGTGGGCGGTCGCCTGGTCGCCGCCTTCGCGGGCCTTGCGAACGACCCCACATTCGCCAGCGTATCGGGAACGCAGGCGCTGGCCGCCGGCGCGCGCACCGAGATATTGGTGATCGGCCCGACCAGCTCGCTCCAGAACGTGGTGTGGAGCGAACACGCCGACGCGGGCGGCGCGGTGCGACGCGACCTGTTCGTGTCGCTGGCCGCCGATGGCGCGCTCTCCGCCGCCCGGCAGACCACGATGCTGCACGCTCCGGCGATGCCGCAGGTTGTGCTGCTCTCCGAAAGGCCGGGCGGGGCGACGCTCTATCGCGACGGTGTGCCGATCGCGCTGGCCGCGAGCGACGCCGCGACGCTGACCCGGCTGACGTTGGGCGCATCCGCGCTGGGCGCTCAGTTCAACGCCAACTTCCGGCTCGCCGTCTATATCGCGATCGACGGCGCGGTGAACGCGGTCGACGCGGCGGCGATCACCGGGGCACTCCAGTCTCGTTTCGCGATCCGACCCCAGCACGACATCAACCTCGTCCATACCCGGCGACAGCATCGTCGAGGGCATGGCGGCGAGCGACACGCTCGCACTCGGCGCGCAGCTTCTGCCCCTGCTCGCCCGGCCCGCCCGCTACTGGAACCTCGGCGTCACGGGGCGGACACAGGCGCAATGTTACGCGACCCGGGCTGCGCGCGAAGGCGCGTTGATCGAACCGGACAAGGTCAAGATCGACGCAGGCATTAACGACCTCGGCGCAGGCGCGCGCGGCGCGGACCTGTATGCGGGCGTTGCCCGGCCCTACATGGCGGCGATGCGGGCGATGGGGTTTCGCGTCGGGCTGGCCACCCTGCTGCCGCAGGCGAGCGGCCGTTATCCGACCGGCGACGCCGTGATCGAGCGCGAGCGGTCCGCGTACAACGCCGCCGCGCGCGCCGACACGGCGGAGACGGATTTCCTAATCGACCGCGCCGCCGTTCCGGTGATGGGTGGCTATCCCGACAGCTGCGCGGACGCGACGCTATACAGCCCCAGTGTGGGCGGCGCGGGCCTGCACCCCACCACGCTCGGCTACACGCACCTCGCGTCCGTGCACGCCGCCGCGATCAACGCCGCGCTCGCGTCACCGGGTCGGGCATACCAGGCACGACCCTTTTCTCGCCCGCTCGGCGGGATGCAAGGGCGTGTCGGGCCAGCCTTGGTGAGGCGGCCAGTTTTCGGACCGACGCCGGAAACCCGTCCTGCACTCTCGCGGTGGAGCGCGGTCCCGCTTCCGTTGCGGGCAGCGGCAAGTCGCTAATCCGGCGGGCCGGAACTCCACCGTAAAGCCCGTTCGGAAGCGTATCGTGCGCTACCACGCTGCCGCTCAGCACCACGCACCCTTCTGCGACCGTAACGCCGGGCTGCACCACCGACCGGCTGCACAGCCAGCTGCCGCGCTCAATCCGCGTCACGCGTGTCACCACGGGCTTGCGCGCATCCCGGCGCATCACGTCGGGCTCGATGTCGTGCGTACCGCTCAACACCAGGCAGCCGATGCCGATGCGTACGCCCTCGCCAACATGGATCTCGCCGGCACCGTCTAGAATGGTACCAATGTTCACGCCGATGCCGTCCCCTAGAACCACTCTCGGACTGCCGATGAACACGTCATGGGCGATGAACATCGTGTGGTTAACGCGAACGCCGAGCCTTCGCAGTATCAGGCGGCGGACCTTGGTCGGTACCCAAACACCCATGCTTATCCGCATGCCGACACGCCACCAACGACCGTCACTCACGCATCTTCCCCCCTTCACGGCAGTAACAAATCCATAACACGATTGTCACACTAGATTAGAAATGCCACTGCGGTCGAAGTTGTCGGAAACCTAGGCATTGTGGACAAAGGGCAGCCACAGCTTGACTGAGACGAGTGTGACGAAGCCGAGGTAGGATTCTGCGGTTTTGTCGTAGCGGGTAGCGACACGCCGCCAGTTCTTGAGCTTGTTGAACAAGCGCTCGATGAGATTGCGCCAGCGGTATTTCTCACGGTCGTACGGGATCGGCGTGCGGCGGTTGCGCTTGGCCGGGATCACCGCCTCGACATCGGCTTTGGCGAGTTCGTCGCGGATGGCATCGGCGTCATAGCCCTTGTCGGCAAGCAGCGCTTCGACGCGCTCGGCCAGCATCCGGAACAGCGGCCCGAAGCCCTGCACGTCGTGCGCCTGGCCCGGCGTCAAGACGAAGCAGAGGGGCCGGCCTTGTCCGTCGCAGCGGGCGTGGAGCTTGGTGGTGAAGCCGCCTCGCGAGCGGCCAAGCCCCTCATGCTCCTGATCCCCTTTTTTAGCCCGACGGCGCAGTGATGCGCCCGGACCACCGTGCTGTCGATCATGTCGGCGTTCGTGTCGCGCTTCACCGTCTCGCTGAGCGTCTCCAGCATGGCGTCGAACACCCCGGTAACAACCCAGCGCCGGTATCGCCGGAACACGCTGTTCCACTTCCCGTACTCGTCCGGCAGATGCCGCCACTGCGCACCCGTCCGCGCCATCCAGACCATGCCCTCAAAATAGGGGCGATTGTCATCGGCAGGGCGGCAGCCCCGACCACGCTCAGACGGCAGCAACGGGCCGATCAGCGCCCACTCATCATCCGATACCCCAATCCGCTCGCCCAACGCCGCCTCCAAAAGACAGCCTTGAATCGACCGCAGAGTCGCTCGTCAACCGTTGTCCACGATGCCTAGTGAGGTCAATGTTATAGCGGCATCCTGACCCGATCCGGGACGCCGGCAACGCGACTATCCGCCCTTTACGCCTGCGCGCCGGGATGGGGGCGGCTTCCGGGGGCGAGCCATGGTCGGTCGATCGAGTTTCGAGTCGCTGAACGCGCTGCGGGGCATCGCTGCGTTTTTGGTGCTGTTGTTCCACCTCGCCCCCGATTTCCCCGCCCTGCCCTTTTTCGGCTCCGCTTATCTCAGCGTCGACCTGTTCTTCATGATGAGCGGGTTCGTCATCGCCTATGCCTATGACGACAAGCTGCGCGGCGGGCTCGGCTTCTGGCGATTCGTCGAGATCCGGGTGATCCGGCTGTATCCGCTCTACCTGCTCGGGCTCGCAATCGCCGCGGTCCCGCTCGCCTTGTGGGCGTGCCACGGCGAGAAGTGGCTGTTGCACGATCTCGCGCGGCGGCTCGCCTGGGGCGTGACGCTGCTGCCCAGGCCCGTTGCCGACCCCGCGCAATGGTGGACGCTCGATCCGCCTGCCTGGTCGCTAATCTATGAGCTGGCGTTCAACTTCGCCATGCGGCGCTGATCACCGTGCTGTCGAACCGCGCGTGTTGGTTGTGATTGCCGCCCTAAGCGGCGCGGAACTGCTTTGGCTCTGCTTGCAGCAAGGCACCGCAAATCTGGGTAAAACGGGCTTGCCGGTGCTGGTGCTCGGCTTCTGCCGTCCGGGCTTCTCGCTCTCGGTCGGAGTTTTGCTTTATCGGTGGTGGAATGCTGGACGCCTGCCGCGCTGGCGGGTCGGCGCGGGGTGGTGCTTTCCGCTGTTCCTTTTTTGCCGGTCGCGCTGCCCGCGCGTGGCGGCTTGGTCGGCCTTCTGGCCCCGCTCGAGATCATGCTGATGTTCCCTGCCGTGGTGACGCTGGCCGTGCAGAACGGGATGCACAACCGCTGGCGGGGGCTCGGCGCGTGGCTCGGTGAGT
>CAXSEO010000121.1:0-6958 GCA_964235525.1 uncultured Sphingomonas sp.
CTGCGGCGACCCGACGTGTACGCGATCGGCCGCTTCGCCGACGTGCAGGCGGCGCTGCGCGCCTCCGACCGGCTGATCAGCGGCGAGGGCGTCGGCTTCTCCGACGCGTTCAATGCACCCAAGGGCATGAACGTGATCCAGACCGACGGCGACCGTCACCGGCGGATGCGCGGCACGGTCACCAGGCCGCTGATGCCCGCCGCGCTGAAGAGCGTCCGCGCGGACCTCAAGGCGATGATCGCCACCCGCATCGCCGCGCTGGTCGGCGCGGGCGAGTTCGACGCGATGCGAAGCCTCGCCGCGTTCCTGCCAGTGGAGGCGGTGTCGCACTTCGTCGGCTTGCCGAGCGTCGGGCGCGAGCGGATGCTGGAATGGGCGGCGGCCGCGTTCAACGTGATCGGGCCGGATCAGGACCCGAACGACGTCGCCAGTATGCGCGAGGCGTTCGGGTTCATGAGCACGCTAAGCGAGGACAAGGTCCGCGATGGCAGCTGGGCGGGCGAGCTGTTCGCCGCCGCGCGCGCGGGCCGCTTGTCGATGCAGGAGGCGATGGCGGCGATCAGCGCGTATGTGATCCCCAGCCTCGACACGACCATCCTCGCCAAGGGCCACCTGCTCGCCAACCTCGCGCGGCACCCCGAGCAATGGGCGATGCTGAAGGAACGGCCCGAGCTGATCCCCTCGGCGGTGCTCGAGGGCGTGCGGCGCAACGCGGTGATCCGCTGGTTCTCGCGCGTCGCCGCCGAGGATTACACGGTGGACGACGTCACCGTGCCGCAGGGTGCGCGTGTGATGCTGCTCTACGGCTGCGCCAATCGCGACGAGCGGCGCTACCCCGACCCCGACCGGTTCGATGTGACCCGCGACGCGCGCGACCATCTCGCCTGGGGCACCGGCCCGCATATGTGCGCGGGGATGCACCTCGCGCGGATCGAGATGGAGGTACTGCTCGAGGCGCTGGTCGAGGCGGACGTGACGCTGAGCGCGGGCGAGCCGGTGACGGGCACTAATGCGGGGCTGTACGGCTTCACCGCGCTGCCGTTCCGGCTCGACCGGCCTGATCCGAAGAAGGAACGACCATGAAGCTGTTCGCCACCCGCGCCGCGCCCTGCCCGTGTTGCGCCTATGAACAGGCCGGGTCGATGCTCGGCTTCTCGCCATTCCAGGCGTTCCGCCGCGCCTCACCGGCCCGCGCCGGCGCGAAGCCGCGCGTCGACGCCGAGCTGTCGAGCGAGCTCCACCTCGACGGCGTTACGGTGGTCGACCCGTGCGACGGGACCAAGACGCCCGACATGACGGTAATCACCAAGCTGGGCCGCATCACCGCGGTCGTGCCGACCGCGTCCAGGCCGACCGCGAACGGCGCGCAGGTGATCGACGCGCGCGGCAAGTTCGTCGTGCCCGGATACAACGACATGCACAGCCATGTGCTCGAGCTGGAGGACCCGTCGGGCAGCCTGGCGCTGATGCTGGCTCAGGGTGTCACCGGGTTTCGCCAGATGTCGGGCTCGCCCGCGTTGCTCGCCAAGCGGCGCGCGGGCACGCTGCCGATCGGCCGCGCCGCGCCGCAGCTGCTGCAAACGCCGGGCTCGATCCTGACCCCGTTCAACGCGGGCTCGCCCGAACAGGTGCGGGAGGAGGTCCGCAAGCAAAAGGCGCAGGGCGCGGACTTCGTGAAGATGGGGTTCGCCAATCCCGACGCGTTCTTCGCCGCGCTGGAGGAAGGGCGGCGGGTCGGCATCCCGGTGTTAGGGCACCTGCAGGAAGGCACCGACCCGGTCGAGGCGACCGCCGCCGGGTTCCACTCGGTCGAGCATCTCGGCCCCGGCAGCACCGTGTGGGTCCGCTGCTCGCACGACGAGGCGGAGCTGCGCGCCGAGAGCTACCAGCGCGACGTCATCAAGCTGCCGCCGTTCAAGATCCCGTTCATGGAACGGATCATCATGAAGAAGTTCGGGAGGATGCTGGTCAACCCCGCCGCGTTCTCCAACGCCGCCGACGTCGACCGGCTCCGCCGCGCGGTCGGCAGCTATAGCGAGGGACGCGCGCAGGACATGGCGGGCCGGTTCGCGGAGGACGGCAGCTGGCAATGCCCGACGCTGGTCCGCATCCGTACGCAGAGCTTCGCGGACTCGCCCGAGTACGAACGCGATGAGATGCTCGACTATCTCCCGCCCAGGAGCGTCAAGCAGTGGCGCGAGGTGACCGATCTCTGGAAGGCGCGCCCGGACGAGGTGCGCCAGACGTACCGCGACACCTATCCGCGCCAGCTCGCCTTGACCAAGCTGCTGTCGGACGCGGGCGTGCGAATGATCGCGGGCACCGACGGCGGATCGTATCTCGGCCCGGGGCTGACGCTACGGCAGGAGTTCGGCGAGCTGGCCGATGCCGGGCTTGAACCGCTGACCATCTTGCGAATGACGACGATCAACGCCGCCCGTTACCTCGGCCGCGAAGACGCGATGGGCACGGTCGAGTCCGGGCGTGACGCCGATCTGGTGCTGCTCGACGCCGACCCGCTCGACCGCGTGGAGAACCTGCACCGTATCGCGGGCGTGGTGCGCGCGGGGTTTCACTACTCGCCTCAAGACCTGGACGGGCTCAAGGCGCAGGTCGCGAGCAGCCGGGGGTATCTACACTAGGGCGCCGCCTCCCGCTCAGAACTTCACCGACGCGCGCACGCCATAGGTGCGCGGCGCGTTGGTGCCCGCGATCAGGATGGTCGTGGTCGGCACCAGCGTCACGCTGTTCACGACCCGCTCGTTCTCGATGTTGCGGACAAAGCCGGCGATCGACCAGCGATCATCCTTCGGCCCAAATAACAGCTGAGCGTTGGTGGTCCAGTTCGCGCGCACCAGATCCTGCGGCAGATAGTCGAATGCGACATAGCGGCTCGACTGATGCTGCGAGTCGACGCCCGCGACGAACCGATAGCTATTGCCGACCGGGATCGTCTGCTGCCCGCCCAGGTTGATCGTCCATTTCGGCGCGTTGATCGACGACTTGCCGGAGCAGTTCACTGTCACCTGCGTCCCCGCGACCGTGTTCGCGCATCCGTTGAGCGGCACCGTGCCCGTGAAGAGCTGGTTATAGGAGAAGTTGAGATAGCGTGCGTCGAGGTACTGGACGTCCGCGCTGACCAGCGTCGTGGGCGTGACCAGCACGCGCGCCTCGACCTCCGCGCCCTTGATGCGCGATTTGCCGACATTCTGGGTGAAGTTCGCCGGACGCCCGCTGAGATCGACGCCGACATGCGAGATTTGCTGGTTGGTGTAGTTCCATAGATAGCCCTCAGCATTGAGCTGCACCCGGTTGTTGAGGAAGCGGTTCTTCGACCCCACCGTGTAGGCGGTGATGAACTCGGGCTGATAGGTCTCGAACCCGGTCGCGGGTGAGAAGCCGCCGCTGCGATAAGCGGACTCCACCGTGCCGTAGAGCAGCGACTGCGGCGCGAGGTCGAACTCTAACCCGCCATGATAGGTCACGCGGTCATTGGACAGGCGGCTGTTGTCGTTGCGGGTGCCGCCACGCACCAGCACCGCGCCGGGCGCGTACGGGATCGCACCCGCCGCTGCCGGGACCGGGAATGGGTAGCTTGTGTAGAAGTCGACGATCGGCAGTAGCGGCACCGTGGGGCAGCTCGGCGCGACGCAGACGATTTGGAACGCGGTGGTGGTGCCGACGAACGTCTTGGTATCCTTCGTATAGCGCACGCCGCCAACGACGCGCAGCCGATCGAAGACGTGCGCCGTCAACCGCGCGAACGGCGCAAGCGACTGGGTGTTGAAGATGTTCGGACCGGGGAAGGTAGCGAGATACTGGACGTTGATGTTGACCTTCGAATTGATGTGCTCGTCATAATAGAAGCCGCCGAGCACATAGTCGAAGATACCGATACGCTTGCCGGTCAGCCGCGCTTCCACGCTGTGCTGCTCGTCCGTCTCGCGTGTGCGCTGGCCGAACAGATCGCCGGTCTCGAACAGATCATTCTGGCTGGTGAAGCGAAAGGCCGGGATCACCGTCAGCGTCCCGAAGCCGACATTCCAGTCGATCTGCGCGTTCGCGCCATAGGTGTTGTCGCTGTGCGACGGGTAAGGCTCGCCGGTCGCGAACGGTCGCTTGGCGCTGCCCGCGTTCAGGCTGGTGCGATAGGCGAGCGCGGCTGGCGACGCGCCGCCCTCGGCGAGCGACAGCCCCGAGGGCAGGAAAGCGTTGCCGGCCGCGGTCTGCAGGTAGCTGCCGATCAGGGTGCCGTTGAACGACGCGCCGCCGAGGTGGTTATAGTCACCGGCCAGTCGCACGGTCAGGTTCGGGGTCAGCTCCGCCTTTAGCTGGACGCGCAGCGACTTGGTGTCGTTGTCGAAGGTGCCGTCGCGCAGATAGCCGTCATGCTGCGCGACGCTGCCCGATACGCGGAGCGCGCCCTTGTCACCCAGCGGCGCGTTGATCGCGCCTTCGAGCAGGAAGGTGTTGTAATTGCCATAGGTGCCGTTGAGATAACCCGATAACTCGCCCAGCTTGGGCTGGGTCGGGATGACGTTGATCGCGCCGCCGGTCGCGTTGCGGCCATAGAGGGTGCCCTGCGGACCTTTCAGCACCTCGATCCGGTCGAGGTCGAAGAACAGCCCGTTGGTCCCGGCCGGGCGACCGACATAGACGCCGTCATAGTTGAACGCGATCGCCGGGTCGCCACTGGGCGTGGTGGTCAGGTTGCCGACGCCGCGCACGAAGATCAGGTTGCCGGTGGCATTCGGCTGGATGGTGAGGCCGGGCGAGAGCTCGGACAGCCGGTATGGCTCGGTGATGCCCGCCGCGATCAGGTCCGCGCCGCGCGCGACGTTGACCGATACCGCCGCGCGCTGAAGGCTCTCCTCGCGGCGCTGGGCGGTGACGATGATATCGCCGAGCCCGCGCGCGCCGTCGGGCGGCGTGGCGGCCGCGACCGCCGCGCCCGACTGGTCGGCGTTGGCCGACCCCACGCTGGGCGTCTCGGAAGAGGTCGCGCTGCGTCCGTTCTGCGGGTCGGTGGGTGCGTCGGTGGTGGAAGCGCTGCCGCCGGTGGGCGAGGTGGGCGGCGCGGTCTGGGCCGAAGCCGTTCCCGCCACCACCATCACCAGCGCGGCGGAACCCAACCGTAAATAGCGCATCACCCCCTCCCATCCGTACGGCTGACCGCCGTCTATGGAAACTTGATTAGATAATAATATCTACTTTGCAACCTAGACGTGCTGCCTCTGGCGCAGGCCCTTATCGATAAGCGATTACGCCGCGACCTCCGGCCCGGCCGCCTCGGCCGCGATCATCGCGTCCATGCGACGACGCACCTTGACCGCGCCCTCGTCGGTGCGGAGCAGCGCGGGGCGAAGCGACCAGAAATCGGCCGAACCGATCCGCTCCTGCTGCGCCGCGATCATCGGCTCATCCTCGTCGGCGAAAATCTGCGCGCGTGTGACGCGGACACGCTCGTTGAGCGCGGCATCGTCGGTGCCGAAGTTACGCGTCGACGCGAAAAAATAGTGCGTGGTCGTCGCGGTCTCGGGCGTCATGATGTGGACGTTGGCGACGTTGAGCCCGCCTTCGCGCGGCGCTCCCGTCGCGACCGCGCCGCTGACCAGCCTCATCACGGCGGGCGCGCTCCAGTCGACCTCCGACCAGCTGTCGACCCGGTCGATCCCATGGGGGAGGAACTGTCGGAACAATGGCGTCGGCACGTCGTCGAACACATGCCAGTGAATCGCGACGGTGCCGTCCGGGTGTTCCTGCACCTTGGCGCGGGTGCGACTAATCGATCCGCCACCCAGCGTGCTGGGGTGGAGGTAATCGGTATGGGACAGGTCGAGGATGTTGTCGACGAACAGCTGATAATGCCCTTTCCCGTTCACATAGCCCTTGTTGAAGGCGGTATCCGGCGCGACCGTCAGGAACGACAGGTCGGGAATCGACGCCGGATCGGCGAGTGCGGAGTCGCCCATCCAGATCCACAGCACTCGATGCGCCTCGGCCACCGGATAGCTGCGGACGTCGAGCGCGCGCACCACCGGCCCGTGCGGGTTGCGGACGCACGCGCCCGATCCGTCGAACGCTAGCCCATGATAGGCGCACACCACCGCATTGCCCTGGACCGAGCCGGTGCTGAGCGGCGCGAACCGGTGCGGGCAGCGGTCGAACAGCGCGTGGGGGACCCCTGCCTCGTCGCGGAACAGGTACACCGGCTCGCCGAGCAGCGTGCGCGCGAGTCCGCCACCGGTCGGCAGTTCGTCGGGCCAACCCGCCATATACCAGCAATTGCGAAGGAAGCTCATCGCGCGACTCCTCAAGCGGCGAAGATCGTAAGCACCGGCACGCCGATCATGCGGCAACGGCCTCGCGCGCGCCGACCGCTCGCGTGAGCGCTCCGCCCCAGCGCGCGCCGCGCCAGGCGACGTGCTGGTCGGGGCGCACCAGCGTGATCGGCGCGCCGTACAGCGCGGCGACGTCGACGCCGTCGGGCCGGACCACCGCGAGCGGAACGCGCGCGACGTCCGCGTCCGCCACGGCCTTACCCACCTCCAGCTCGTCCGCGCCTTCCGCGACGACCAGCGCGAACCCTTGCCCGAACAGATCGTACAGCGAGCGCCCGTTCGGCAGCCAGGCGTGTGGTGCCAGACAGCCGGGCCTCGCCGAAGGGGTATAGACCTCGCTGTCGTGCGCGGGCGCGGGCACGTCCTCCGCCGCGATCAGCGGGGACCGGTAGCACAGCCCCAGCACCGTCCCGAGCGTGTTGAACTCGCGACCCTTGCTCGCCTGGATGCCCGCGCCCGCCCTGGCGCGGATCGCCTCGCCCTCAGGCGTCTCGTCCTCGATCTCGGGCGGCGGCGGGGCGACGTAGATCGCGTAGTTCGCCATCGCCTCGTCGATCACCGCGCGATGCACCGGCCGCCGCTCGTCCTCGTAGCTGTCGACCAGCGCGGGGCCGCCC
>CAXSEO010000122.1:0-6931 GCA_964235525.1 uncultured Sphingomonas sp.
GCAACTCGACGATTCGCGGGGCGGAGGTGGAAGGACGCGCGCTGGTGACGCCGACCACGACGCTCAGTGCGAACGTGCAATATCTTTACAGCAAGCTGGACAATTATGTTTATGCGTCACCGCTCGCTGGTGGACGTCCGTATTCGGGGTGCAACGTCACGCAGGGCGCGACGCTGTACACCGTCGACTGCTCGGGCAAGCCTGGGCTCAACTCGCCCAAATGGACCGTCAATCTGGGCGGCGAGCAGGTCATCCCGCTCGGCGACCGCCAAATCGTGCTGAACGCGGACACGCAATACCGCTCGCGCCGCTATGTCGGCTCCGAGTTCATCCCGGCTGAATATGTCGGCCCGAACTGGGCGACTAACGCGCAGGTCTCGTTTGGGGCCAAGGACGGCAAGTACGTTCTGGGCGCATTCGTCCGCAACATCGAGGGGCATCGCACGCCGCAGTTCGGCACCCTCGTCCCGGGCTCGAACCTGATCGTGTTGACGCCTACGCCTCCGCGCACCTACGGCCTGCGCCTCTCGACGCGGTTCTGACGAGGTCTCGGCGATGGCGATGTCCGCTGACACGGAGACTACGCCCGCAGGGCCGCTTGATCTGAAGCCGCTGAGCGGACGACAGCTCGGCGTCCTGGTGCTGGCGTTGATGCTTGGAATGCTGGACGGCTATGACGCGCTGGCCATGGCGTTCACAGCGCCAGCGGTAGGGCGGGAGTGGGGCTTGGACAAGGCGGTGCTCGGGCTCCTGTTGTCCAGTGGGTTGATCGGCATGGCATTCGGCTCGCTCGTCCTGTCTCCGCTCGCAGACAGGGTGGGCCGGCGACCAGTGGTGCTCGGCGCGCTCGCGCTAATGACCTCCGGCTCGCTGCTGTCCGGCTTTGCGGGGGCGACCGCCCCGCTGTTCGCATGCCGCGTGCTGACGGGCTTGGGCATCGGCGTGATGGTCGCAATGACGACCCTGATCTCGGCCGAGTTCGCGAACGCCCGCCATCGTCCGCTCGCCATTGCGGTCGTCGCGACTTCCGGGTTTCCGCTCGGCGGGGTGGTTGGCGGCCTGACCGCGTCGGCGTTGCTCCCGACCCTGGGATGGCCGTGGGTGTTCCTGGTTGGCGCGATCAGTAGCGGCGTCCTCCTCGTCGCGGCGGCGATCCTGCTGCCCGAATCGCCTGGCTATCTGGCCGCTCTCAGATCACCGGACGCGTTGGGGAGGCTGAACCGGGCACTCGTTAGACTCGGGCATTCAGCCGTGGCCACGCTGCCGGCGGCGAGCGACCACGACCGCGCCGGCTATCGCGCGTTGTTCGCCCCGGGGATGGCGGCGGTCACGATCCGGCTGGCGGCGGTGATCGTGCTCGTCTCCAGTTCGGCTTACTATCTGCTGAACTGGATCCCGCAGTTCGTGACGGACATGGGTTTCTCCAACTCAACCGGTAGCCGGGTGTCGGCCTTCTCCAACCTGATCGGTGTGCCTGGCGGCGCGGTTGCCGGCGCATGCGCCGCGCGGTTCCGGCCAGGCCGCCTCGCCAGCGTGGTGATGATCGGCATGGGGCTGTCGGTGGCGGCGTTTGGATTCACACCCGCGCGGCTTCCGCTCGTCATGTTGTCGGCCGGCCTGTTCGGCTTTTTCCTGTCAGCGTCGGTCGCGGCCAATTACGGTCTGATCGCGGCGACCTTTCCGCCGCTGACCCGCGCGGCGGGTGTCGGGCTCACCTTGGGGGCGGGGAGGATCGCCAGCGCAATCGGGCCCGCGCTCGCCGGCATGTTTCTCGGCTGGGGCGTTCCCCGCGGGGAGGTCTCGCTGGGCTTCGCGGTCGGACCGGTGATCGCCGCGGCCATTGTCGCGAGCCTCTTGAGTAGAGCCGCGCCACTTGCATTTCAGCATGTGGAACCGGTCGCGGCTTCCCCTACTGCTGGCGAAGCATGATGATAGGCCGGTCAGCATGAAGGGCCGACTGCGCGACCTGATCGAACTCGCAAGGAGAGCCGAATCATGGACATGAAGATCGTCTGCGCGTCGCACTCGCCGCTGATCTATTTCCCAGCCCGCGAGACGGACAATGTAGCGGCGATGCGAACCGCGATGGCGGAAACACGAGCACGGGTGCGCGCCTTCGATCCGCAGCTGATAGTCATGTTCGGCGCGGACCATTATGGCGGGCACCAGATGGCCTCCATGCCCGCCTTCTGCGTCGGCGTGGAGGCGACCGCGCTGGCGGACGTGGGCGGTACGCCCGGCGCGCTGGACGTGCCCCGCGAGTTGGCGGTGCGCTGTGTCGACGCGCTCCGCGAGGACGATGTCGACGTGGCGGTGTCGTATGCGATGGAGGTCGACCATGGATTCTCGCAGGCGCTGCACGAGCTGACCGGTGGGGTAGACGCATATCCGGTGCTGCCGCTGTTCGTGTCGTGCCTGCAGCCGCCCTTCGTGCCGTTCAAACGGGCGCGCGCGTTCGGCGCGGCGATGGCGCGTTTCGTCGCGGGGCTGGATCTGGACCGCGTGCTGATCCTGGGCAGCGGAGGGCTTTCGCACGACCCGGAGATGCTGTTTCCGGCGATCGACGACGTGTCGGCGGAGTGGCGTCCCTATCACCTGCTCGGCAACCGCCAGAGCGATGTGCCGCAAGCCAAGTGGATCTCCTACGAGATCGAGGCGCATCACGCCGCCGCCGGGATGCTCGCGCGCGGCGAACTGCCGATCGAGGCGCTGAGGATCAGCGCCGCATGGGACGCCAGGTTCCTCGATCTGCTCGCGAACGGGGATCTCGCGAGCGTCGATCGCTGGACCCCCAAGCAGGTCATCGCCGAAGGCGGGTTCGGCGCGATGGAGGTGCTCTCCTGGATCGCCGCCGCGCAATGCATGGCGGACGCGACCGGCGCGCGGCCAGCGCCGACTTTCCATGCCGCCATCCCTGAAGTGGGCGTCGGCTTCGGCATTGTCGAGAGCCAGCCGACCCCGCTTCGTCAGCCCGCGCGGGAGCGCGTCGCGGCATGACGGAGGAATCCGCCTCCTCCGCATCGACGGAACCTCCGCCGTCGCGAGATTTGATCGACGTCCACCTTCACTTCGTGCCGGACGTCTACCGTAAAGCCGCAGTCGCGGCTGGCTGGGGCACGCCCGACGGCATGCCGGGCATCCCCGCCTGGACCGAGTTGGTGATGCTCGAGATGATGGACCGGGTCGGCATCGGGAAGGGCATGCTCTCGATCAGCTCGCCCGGCGTGTTCTTCGGCGATGAGGTCGCGGCACGCGGCTTGTCGCGCGAGGTGAACCTCGAAGGCGCGCGGCTCGTGTCGAACCGGCCCGAGCGATATGGGCTGTTCGCCTCCCTGCCGCTCCCCGACGTCGACGGCGCGCTGCGCGAAATCGAGTTCGCGTTCGACACGCTCGGGGCCGAGGGTATCTACCTGCAAAGCAACGCCGGCGGTGTGTACCCGGGCGACACCGCCTTCGATCCGGTCTTCGCGGAACTCGATCGCCGCTCGGCCGTGGTGTTCCTGCACCCGACGTCTCCCTGGTGCCCCTGGTGCGGGAGCAAGGAGCGGCCGCTCCCCCGACCGATGCTCGAATTCATGTTCGAGACCACGCGAGCGGTCACCAACCTGATCCTGAGCGGCACGCTCGAGCGGTATCGCAACCTCAAGCTGATCGTGCCGCACGCGGGAGCGACGCTCCCGGTGCTGGCGGACCGGATCGAGTTGATGACGGGCATGATCCCGAGCAGCTCCGCCATTCCGGCTACCGAAGTGATCCCGACGCTGAGCAGGCTCTATTACGATCTCGCTGGCGTCCCCGCGCGCGGGCTGCTGCCGGCCCTACGGACCTTCGCCGACCCGGAGCGGCTGCTATACGGAAGCGATTGGCCGCATACGCCGACGGCGGTGGTGGAGCGGAATCGCCGCAATCTCGACGAGGGGTTCGGCGTCGAACCGGGCGCGCCGCACGCGTGGCGGCACCGTAATGCCGACCGGTTGTTCCCGCCCACGCGCGCGGCCGACCGATGAGCAAGGGGCAGACGGGGCCGCGCATGCGCAAGCGGACCATCGTCCTGATCCTGCTCGCGATGGCGGTGGCCGCGTTCTTCTGGCATAACTGGGCGACGTTGCGAAACCTGCCAAACCCGTGGACGAAGCTGACCGTCGTCCCGCTGCGTGGCGGGGCGTATTGGATCAAGGGCGGTGTTTCGAACACTGGCTTCATCGTCGGCGACAATGGCGTGATCGTTATCGACACCCAGATGTTCGGGCCGACCGCGCGCACTGCCATGGCCGACATCGCGAGAACCACACCCAAGCCGATCCGGCACGTAATCCTGACGCATGTCGACCCTGACCACATCAACGGCCTCCCCGCTTATCCGGGCGGCATCGACATCATCGCGCAGGCGCGGATGCACGCCCGCCTGGCGGACCGGCTGGCACGTCCCGGGTGGAGCCCGTTCGGGCCGCCGAGCGCGATCCGGCAGCACATGCCCAATCGCATCGTTGATCGCGAGGCCGATCTGGTGCTGGAAGGCGTGGCGGTCCGCCTGATCCACGTGGGACCGGCGCATACCGATGGCGATCTGGTCATCTACCTGCCGCGCCAACGAATCGTCTATGCCGGCGACATCCTTACGCCGAGCGTTGGTCCCGATCCCGGCCTCCACATGGACGAGGGCGGCTCTTCGCTAGGCTGGATACGGTTCATGGAGGAGCTGCTGAAGCTCGATGCCGACACCTACGTCTCCGGCCACGGGCCGTCTCTCACCAAGGCCGAAGTGCGAGACCGGCTCGAAACGGGTGTACGTCGGCGAGCGCAGATCAAGGCGATGATCGATCGTGGGATGACGTTGGCTCAGATCAAAATGGCGTTGCACGACCCCCCGCCCAAGGCGGAGGCGTCGATGTTTCCTAGCTTTCCGGAAGACCTTTTTCAGGAACTAGGGCCAAAATGAGCGTCAAAGTCGACTCCCGTTTTCGCGATGGCCGCTCGCCCGCTTCCCGCCCGCCTTTGCTCTCCTCATGAGGACTTTCGACTTCCTCTACGGTCCGCGGCTACTGTCGGGCGCGGGTTCGACTGATCGGATCGCGACGTTGCTGCACGGCGCTGGCGACGTGCTCTTCGTCACGGACGCACGGGTGCTCGAACTCGGGCTGGCGCGAAACGCGCTTGCTGCGCTCGATCGGCACGGCGTCGCGGTCACGATCTTCGACCGAGTGGAGGCCGACCCTTCGCTCGATACGCTGATGTCGGCCGTCGCGACCGGACGGGGTCGTGGCGCGCAGGCAGTGATCGGCTTCGGCGGGGGCAGCCCGATGGACGTCGCCAAGCTCGCGGCGTATCTGCTGGGCTCCGGAGACGATGTCGACGCTATCTGGGGCGTAGGGAACGCGACGGGAACCGGATTGCCGCTCGTGCTTGTGCCGACGACGGCGGGCACGGGCTCGGAAGCGACCCCGGTCTCGATCATCACTTTGCCGGGCGGCGAGAAGCGCGGCGTCTCGTCCGCGGCGCTGATCCCGCGCCACGCCGTGCTCGATCCATTGCTGACGCTCGGTCTTCCGCGCGCCGTTACGGCCGCGACGGGCATGGACGCGATGGTTCATGCGATCGAGGCCTACACCTCCGCCCACCTCAAGAACCCGATTTCCGATCTGCTCGCGCGCCAGGCGCTGGCGCTGCTGTCCGCCAACCTGCTCCGCGCGTGCGACCGGCCGGACGAGGTCGACGCGCGCGCGGCGATGCTGCTAGGCGCGCACCTCGCCGGCGTGGCGTTCGCGAACGCTCCCGTCGCAGGGGTCCACGCCCTAGCCTATCCGCTGGGGGGCCGATTTCATGTCCCGCACGGCCTGTCCAATGTGCTCATGTTGCCGCATGTGCTGGTCCACAACCTGCCCAACGCGACATCTCTCTATGCGGAGCTGGCGTCGATCGTGGATCCGGCGCTGGCCGAGGCCAGCCAACAAGCGAAGGCGGCAGGGTTGATCGGGGCCCTCCGCGCCATGTCGATCGCGGCGAAAATGCCGCAGCGCCTGCGCGACGTCGGCGTGAGCGCGAGCGACCTCGACGGGCTTGCCGACGACGCGATGCTTCAGGAGCGCCTGCTCCGCAACAATCCCTGCCCCATCGAGTGGGCCGACGCTCGGCGGCTTTACGGGGCGGCGCTGTAAGCGGGGTTATGCGGGAGCGCGACGCCTACCGCCATTGGACCCGAATTTCGACCAGGTGGCACGACAACGATATCTATGGGCACGTGAACAACACTGTCTATTACCAATGGTTCGACACCGCCGTGAACGCGTGGCTGATTGAAGCGGGCCTGCTTGACGTAGGGGGAAACGATCCGATCGGCCTCGTCGTCGAGACGGCCTGCCGCTATGCTCGGTCGTTGGCCTTTCCGCAGGCGGTCGAGGTGGGGCTGGCACTTGCTCGAATGGGCACAACCAGCGTCACCTACCATCTCGGGGTGTTCGGTGAAGGCGCGGAGCCGCCGGCCGCCGAGGGCGTGTTCACGCACGTTTACGTTGATCGGGCCAGCCGACGACCGACCCCGCTTCCAGAGGCGTGGCGTGCCGTGCTGCAAACGCTATCTTGGCGGCGTAGGCAGGCCGAAAGCTCTGACGCCCGCTAAGCCGGTCAGGAGCCGACGAGATCAAACTGCGCGCTGAGGATCAGGTCCACCTCGTCGCGGACGATCGGCACGCCAAATCCCACGCCGAAGTCGCTCCGCTTGATGGTGCCCTTGGCGTCAAACCCGACGACGGTGACGTTTCCCTCCATCGGTTGCGTGCCAAAACCATGCAGCGTCGCTTTCAGGACCACGGGGCGGGTGACGCCGTGGATGGTCAAGTCGCCCGCTACGTCGGCCGGTCCGGGGCCGGTGCGCGTGATCCGCGTCGAGCGGAACGCCATGGTCGGGAACTTGGCGGCGTTGAGCAGCTGCGCG
>CAXSEO010000123.1:0-6914 GCA_964235525.1 uncultured Sphingomonas sp.
CTGTTCTGGTTCGAGTTCGTGTTTTGATTGTCATTCGTATTCGTGCTGGTACTCTGATTACTGTTATTGTTTGTGCTCGTATTCGCATTGTTGTTGGTCGCGTTCGCATTGCTGTTACTATTGCTGCTCGCGGTATTCGAGCTCGAGTTGTTGCTGCTGTTGTTGTTCGTGCTGGAGTTGTTGCTCGAATTGTCGACGCTGACGTTTGCGCCCCCTGTGGAACTGGAACTCGAGACGTTACCCGACGAGGACGACGAGATACTGCCGGAGGACGAAGACGAGACATTACCCGACGAAGACACGTTGCCCGAGGACGAGGACGACAGGTTGTTGCCCGACGACGACACCGCGACGCTGCCCGAGGAGGACGAGCTCGACGTCGACGAGATCGCGATCCCGCCGCTGCCGCCCGACGTGCCGGTAAAGAAGCCGCCGCCGAAGAAGCCGCCGCCCCCACCGAAGAAGCCTCCGCCGACGACGGGCGCGACCACACCGCCGCCGCCCAGCGCATAGCTTGAGTTCTGCGGGATCGGCACGGGCCCGGGCGTGTTGGCGACTGTCACCACCGTCGGCGCGCAGGCAGCGGTGGTCGTGGTCGTCACTCGATGCACCCGACCCGGCACCACCGTCTGACGCACCATGCGGCGGGTGACGTGCCGGACGTAGTGAGCGCGCGGATGCTCGGCGACATGCACCGCCCCGCCGCCGATGATCGCGCCGCCGCACGCGCAGGCGCAGAGTTTTGCCAAGGCCATCCGCACCGACATATCAGCCTCTTTCCCTTTGCCGGCGCATGGTGACGCCAGTTGTTCGACCACCGCGACCTTGACCGCCGCTCCTCGCTCAAAGGGCAAAACAAAGCCTTAAGCGCAAGCTGGTTAAGCACGATTGCGTGTGCCGTTTCGGGCTCAGTCGGGACGGCGACGCTGTTCTTGTCGACACTGTGCCAGCGCGGGACAAAAGGCGGCCCGTATCCCGCGACGCCGCTGGCGGACCTTCCCCGGTTTCGGACCGCACCAACAGGGCGTTGTTTCGCAATGACATACAGGGTCGCTTGTTAGGAATCCTTACCTGGATTATAGGCGCGCCCGGGTCGGGCGTCGGCTCGCTCCCGTGGGCGGGAGCGGCCGGCGGGGGAGAGTGGCATGGCGTCGGTGGCGAATCGCGTGACGGAACTCGATGATCTCAGCCCGCTGCTGGCGGCGAACGATGGGGGTTATCGTCCGACCACGGACGAGCCATTCATGGGCAGGCGGCAGCAGGAGTATTTCCGCGCCAAACTCCATACCTGGAAGGACGCGATCCTGCGCGAAGCGCGCGACACGCTGTCGCAGATGCAGGTCGACTCGCTCCGGGAAGCCGACCTCAACGACCGCGCGTCGAGCGAGACCGACTGGTCGATCGAGCTCAGGACCCGCGACCGCCAGCGCAAGCTGATCAGCAAGATCGACGCCGCGATCCGCCGTCTCGATGAGGGCGAGTATGGCTATTGCGAGGTGACCGGCGAGCCGATCAGCCTCGCGCGGCTCGAAGCGCGCCCGATCGCGACCATGACGGTCGAGGCGCAGGAGCGGCACGAGCGCCAGGAGCGCGTCTCGCGCGAGGATTGACGCCCGAGCTGACCGCAGGCGGGTGACCGTTAAGCGGCTGGTCACGATTTCGGCATAGCTCGACAATGACAGATTACGATGGATACGCCGATGGATCGCCTGTTGCCGGAGCCTTTCCTGCCCATGATGGTCGGTGGCCACGACGTGAGCGAGGAGGGCCGCGCGCGCGACAGCCTGTTCCTGATGGCGCGGCTGCGGACGCCGTCGCTGCCCGATACCTACACGGTCCGCGTCCGCAACCTGTCGGCGGGCGGGTTGATGGCCGAGTTCGAGACGCCGCTCGATCGCGATACGCCGATCGAGGTCGAGGTGCGCGGGCTGGGCTGGGTGCCGGGGCGCGTTGCCTGGTTCACGCAAGGGCGTACCGGCGTCGCGTTCGACACGCCGATCGATCCGCAGCGCGCGCGCAAGCCGGTCGGGCCGGCGCGGGTGGGCCCAGGCGGTCGCTGAACGTCAGCTCGACCCGAGCTCTTCCTTCAGACGCAGCTTCTGCTTCTTGAGGTCGTGGAGCATCGCCTGATCGGGCATGGGGCGCTGCGCCTCGGCGGCAATCTGGCGATCGAGCCCGGCGTGCTTGGCTTCGAGGGCCGAACGGTGCGCGATGTGCATCGACGTGTCTCCAATGTTTGTGGGGGGACGAAGTAGACACCATCGCTCGCCCGAGTCTCCTCCAATCGCGTGATCTTGCGCCCAGCACCCTGAAAGATGCGCCAACCTGTTTTGGCGCTCGCCTCACGCCCGATCGTTACGCTAGGGTATTGGGTGAAGGAGGCCGGATGGACGAGGACCAGATCACGCGTCGGCTCGACGCGCTCAGGACCGAGCATCGCGACCTCGACGCCGCGATCGATGCGCTCGCCGCCTCGGGCGCGACCGACCAGCTTCAGGTCGCGCGGTTGAAGAAGCGCAAGCTGCGACTGCGCGACGAGATGGCGATGCTGGAGGATGCACTGATCCCCGACATCATCGCCTGACAGTATCGGATCGGGACAGCGCGGATGCTCCTCGTGTCGCGCACGGCTGGCGTAGGCGAGCGCCCCTGTGGCACGGCCCGGCCATGAGTTCCCCGAGCGTCGACGCCCCCCTTCAGCACCGCCTCGCCAACGCGCTCTACGTTGAGGCGATGCTGCTCGCCGATGAAGCGCGCGGCTATTTCGACGAGGGCGGACGGGCGGAGCGCGATGCGCTCGACGCGCTGACGCGGGTGAACTTCTCGTGCGAGTCGCTGAAGGTGACGACCCGGCTGATGCACGTCATCGCCTGGCTGCTCACCCAACGCGCGGTGGCGGCGGGGGAGATCGCCCCGCGCGACGCGCTCCACCCGTCGCGACGGCTCGGCACCGCGCCCGCGAGCGACGGTGGCGTGGTGACCGCGCTGCCCGCGCAGGCGCGCGCGCTGATCGCCGTCAGCATCGACCTGCACCGCCGCGTGGCACGGCTCGACGAGGCGCAGGCGCGCGCCGACCCGGTGCCGAGCCCCGCGCGGTCGATGCTGGCGACGCTCGCGTCGAGCTTCTAGCCGACGCCCAGTCGCGCGCGCGCCGCGCGGTATTCGCGCTCCAGCCGATCGACCCGCGCCGCGACCGGCTCGACCGCGCCGACCGCGCCGATTCCCTGACCCGAGCCCCAGATGTCGCGCCATGCCTTTGTTTTCGCAGCGTTCTCGCCGCCGCCGAAGTTCATCGTCTTGAGATCACCCTCGGGCAGGTTGTCGGGGGCGAGCCCCGCCGCGGTGATCGACCCGCGCAGATAGTTGCCGTGCACGCCGGTGAACAGGTTGGAGTAGACGATGTCCGCCGCGCGCCCCTCCACGATCCCCTGCTTGTAGCGCGCGTCCGCGTTCGCCTCGTCCGTCGCGATCCAGGGCGAACCGATATACGCAAAGTCCGCGCCCATCGCCTCCGCCGCCAGCACCGCGTCGCCGGTCGCGATCGAGCCCGACAGCGCGAGCGGTCCATCAAACCATTGCCGGATCTCCGCCACCAGCGCGAACGGTGACAATCGCCCCGCGTGCCCGCCCGCGCCCGCCGCCACCGCGATCAGCCCATCCGCGCCTTTCTCGATCGCCTTGCGCGCGAAACGGTCGTCGATGATGTCGTGGAGCGTCAGGCCGCCCCAGCCATGGACCGCGCGGTTGAGGTCCTCGCGCGCGCCAAGCGAGGTTATGACGAGCGGCACCTGCCACTTCGCGCAGGTGGCAAGGTCCTGGTCGAGCCGGTCGTTCGACTTGTGGACGATCTGGTTGACCGCGTACGGCGCGGCGGGGCGATCAGGATGAGCGCGGTTGTGCGCGGCGAGCTCCTCGGTGATCCGGTGCAACCATTCGTCGAGCAACGTCGCGGGCCGCGCGTTGAGCGCGGGGAACGAGCCGACAATGCCCGCCTTGCATTGCGCGATCACCAGCTCCGGCCCGGAGATGATGAACAACGGCGAGCCGATCACGGGCAGGCGCAGGCGGGATAGCAGGGCGGGGACGCTCATCCCCGCCTGCTAGCCGAACCGGCGACGCGGGCCAAATCCGTTGCGGACGGGAACCGAGCGCCTACAGCAACGGGACCACAAGAAGAGGTCATCCATGAAGCTCGCCGCGTCACTCCTGCTCGCTTCCGCGCTCGTCCCTGCCGCCGCTCACGCCGCCAACGGTCGGCTCGACCGCAACGTGGTCCCGGTCGCCTACACGATAGCGGTGCAGCCGGATGCAAAGGCGATGACGTTCAGCGGCACCGAGACGGTCACCGTCGATGTCGCCGCGCCGACGCGGACGATCACGCTCAACGCGGCGGACATGACGGTCAGCCGGGCGACGCTCGACGGCGCAAGCGCGACCGCATCGCTCGACAATGCCGCGCAGCTGCTGACGATCACGCTGCCGCAGCCGGCCGCGAGCGGACGCCACCAGCTGTCGCTTGCCTGGACCGGGAAGATCAACACGTCCGCGCAAGGGCTGTTCGCGATCGATTACACCAATACCGACGGCAGCAAGGACCGGATGCTGGCGACGCAGTTCGAGGCGCCGGACGCGCGCCGTTTCGCGCCGATGTGGGACGAGCCGTCGTTCAAGGCGACGTTCGCGCTGTCGGCCACCGCGCCGACCGGCCAATTCGCTTTCTCGAACATGCCGGTCGATCGGCAGGAGAGGGGCGCGAGCGTCACCACCTGGCATTTCCGCCCGTCGCCGGTGATGTCGAGTTATTTGCTGTTCCTCGGGATGGGCAATCTGGAGCGCCGCACGGTGCAGGCGGGGCCGACCGAGATCGGCATCATCACCCGCCGCGGCGTGTCGGCGCAGGGCGACTATGCGCTGAGCCAGGCCAAGCGGCTGCTGCCCTATTACAACAGCTATTTCGGCCAGCCTTACCCGCTGCCCAAGCTCGACATGATCGCCGGGCCGGGCTCCAGCCAGTTCTTCGGCGCGATGGAGAATTGGGGCGCGATCTTCTATTTCGAGAACGAGGTGCTGTTCGACCCCGCGCGCGCGACCGAGAGCAACCGCCAGCGCATCTACACCGTTGTCGCGCACGAAATGGCCCACCAATGGTTCGGCGACCTGGTGACGATGGCGTGGTGGGACGATCTGTGGCTCAACGAGGGGTTCGCCTCGTGGATGGAGAACAAGTCGAGCCGCGACCTCAACCCGACCTGGGAGCCGGGCGCGACTGCGGTGCTGTCCGACCGCGAGAACGCACTCGGGATCGACGCGACTGCCGCGACGCACCCGATCGTCCGCCACGTCGAGACCGTCGACCAGATCGGCGAAGCGTTCGACGCGATCACCTACAACAAGGGGCAGGCAGTGATCGGCATGATGGAGGCGACGCTCGGCCCCGACCGGTTCCGCGACGGCATCCGTCGCTACATGGCGCGGTATAGATACGCGAACACCGCCACCGATCAGCTGTGGGGCGAACTGGCGGCGGCCGCGCCCGACCTGCCGGTGCGCGACATCGCGCACGATTTCACGCTCCAGCCGGGCGTGCCGCTGGTGACGCTGACAGGTGCGCGCTGTGTCGGCGGCGTGACGCAGGCGACGCTGACGCAGGGGCGGTTCGGGCTCGATGCGGCGTCGAAGGTGCCCGAGCGCTGGCGGGTGCCGCTGACGGTGGGCGTGGTCAGCGGCGGGCAGGCGAGCGCGGTGGTGCGCGGGCCGGACGCGGCCAACGTCTCCGTCCCCGGCTGCGGCACGCTGGTGCTCAACCTCGGCAAGCAGGGATATGCGCGGACCATGTACGACGAGGCGGGCCATGCCGCGATCGTGCGCGACTATCCGAACCTCGCGATCAACGACCGGCTCGGGACGTTGGATGACGATTTCGCGCTCGCGCGGTCGGGCGACCAAGACCTGTCGCGCTACCTGGCGGTGATGGCGCGGGTCGCGCCCGATGCGGACCCGCTCGAATGGGCGGCGGTGGCGGGGCATCTTGGCCGTCTGACCGCCTACTATGAGGGCACGCCGCTCGAGGGCGCGTTGCGCGCGCGGCAGGTGGCGATCCTGTCGCCGGTGTTCGCCCGCGTCGGCTTCGACGCGCGTGCGGGCGAGTCGCCGCTCGTCAGCAATCTACGCGAGGAGCTGATGAGCGCGCTCGGCACCAGCGGCGACCCGGTCATCGCCGCCCGCGCGCGCGCCTATGTCGCGCGGCTCCGGTCGGACCCGCTCGCCATCCCGCCCGCGATCCGCGCGCCGATCCTCGAAACCTATGCGACCAACGCGACCCCGGCGGAGTGGGACCAACTGCTTGCGCTGACCGAGGCGGAGAAGAGCCCGGTGGCGCGCAACGGCTTCGTGTCGCTGCTCGGCGCGGCGCGCGACCCGGCGCTGGCGACCCGCGCATTGGCGCTGCTGGAGACAAACCGGCTGACCGACCCGCAGAAAGCCTCGCTGCTCCGCGCGGTGTCGGACAGGCATCCCGACGCGGCGTTCGACTGGGCGGTGGCGCATCAGGCGGCGGTCAATGGGTTTCTAGAGGCAAGCTCGCGCGCGTCGTTCATCCCGTCGCTCGGCGCGGGCTCAAACGACCCGGCGATGCCTGGCAAGATCCGCGCCTACGCGGCGCAATCCGGCTCGGCCGGAGCGGATGAGGGCGTCAAGCTGGCGCTGTCCAGCATCGACATCCGCCGCACGGTCGCCGAGCGGCTCCGCCCCGCGCTGGTCGCGTGGGTGGGGCAGGGCGCGGCGGGGGTTGCATCGGCCGCGCGGAGCCGGTAACCGCGCGCTTCCCGATGGCGGGCGGCCCCGCCGCCACGCCCGCCGGTACGGACGCATAGCTCAGTTGGTAGAGCAGCTGACTCTTAATCAGCGGGTCGTTG
>CAXSEO010000124.1:0-6853 GCA_964235525.1 uncultured Sphingomonas sp.
ACGATCATTTCGGGCGTGGAGCGCCGTCGGGTGTGGAGCGACGAGCAGAAGCGGGGGCTGGTCGCGGCGGCATGCGAGCCGGGCGCGAACGTGGCAGAGATCGCGCGGCGGGCGGACCTGCGGCCGAGCCAGCTTTACCGGTGGCGGCGCGATCTGGCCAAGGCGGCACCGGGGTTCGCGGCGGTGATGGTGAGCCCGGACCGCGAGCAGGTGGCGAGCGGCTCGGCGGCGGTGGTGGTCGAGCTTGGCGGGGCGGTGCTGCGGATCGCGGCCGACGCACCGCCCGCGTTGGTGTCTGCGGTGGTTCGGTCGCTGCGGCGATGATCCCGGTTCCGTCGGGTGTGCGGATCTGGCTCGCGACCGGCTGCACGGACATGCGTCGCGGGATGCATGGGTGTGTTTCGGCGTGCGATCGGGGACCACCTGACCCGGTAATCGGCACCTAAACGGGGGCCACCATCTGGGTCATCTATGTTCGTCGGCTTTGTGGCTGGCGACGGGGTGGAGGATGACGACGGTGGAGACGGTAGGACGGATCAGACGCGCGCATTTGGTACAGAAGCTATCGGTGCGTGAGATCGCGCGTCGGTTGCACGTTTCGCGCAAGACGGTGCGCAAGGCGATCGATGCCGATGGCGCGGAGTTCACCTACACGCGGGTTGCGCCCCCGAAGCCCAGGCTGGGCGGCCATGCAGCGGCGTTGGAGGGGTTGCTGGCGGAGAACGAGCGCAAGCCGCGGCGCGAACGTTTGACGCTGATCAGATTATACGAGGCGCTGCGCGGGCTCGGATACGAAGGTGGCTATGACGCGGTTCGCCGCCACGCTCGTCGCTGGCAACGCGAGGAAGCGGGACGGACGGCGACCGCGTTCGTGCCGCTGAGCTTCGATCCCGGCGAGGCCTATCAGTTCGACTGGAGCCATGAGGTGGTCGTCATGGCGGGCGTGACGACGACGGTGAAGGTTGCGCACGTGCGGCTTTGCCACAGCCGGATGTTCTTCGTGGCGGCCTATCCGCGCGAGACGCAGGAGATGGTGTTCGACGCCCATGCTCGAGCCTTCGCCTTCTTTGGCGGGGTCTGCACGCGGGGCATCTACGACAACATGTCGACGGCGGTGGACGCGGTGTTCCTCGGCAAGGATCGCCGCTTCAACCGCCGGTTCCTGCAGATGTGCAGCCATTATCTGGTCGAGCCGACCGCCTGCACGCCAGCGGCGGGCTGGGAGAAGGGCCAGGTCGAGAACCAGGTCGGCCTGGTGCGCGAACGCTTCTTTACCCCGCGCCTGCGTTTTGCGAGCTACGAGGAGTTGAACGCCTGGCTGCTCGATCGCTGCCTGGATCATGCCCGCGCCCATCGTCATCCCGAGCTGCGCGAGCGGACCGTCGCCGACGTGTTCGAAGACGAGAAGACGGCGCTGATGCGGCTGCCAACGACTGCGTTCAACGGCTTCCATGCGGTGACCGCGACCGTCTCCAAGACGTTGCTCGTGCGGTTCGATTACAACAAGTACTCGGTCGCGGCCCGCGCGCTGGGGCGCCCCGCGGAGGTCCACGCCTATGCCGACCGGATCGTCATCCGTCAGGGTGATGATATCGTTGCCGAGCATGCGCGGCGCTATGGTCGCGATCAGACGATCTACGATCCGTGGCATTATGTGCCGGTACTGGCGAAGAAGCCGGGAGCGCTGAGGAACGGCGCACCGTTCAAGCACCTTGCGCTGCCACCAGGGCTGGAGCGTCTGCGTGGTCGCCTCAAGGAGAGCAGCGACGGCGACCGCCAGATGGTCAAGATCCTCACCGCCATTACCGTCGATGGTCTCGACGCCGTCGAGAGCGCCGCTGCCGAAGCGCTCGCAGACGGGGTCGCCAGCGCCGATGTCGTGCTCAACATCCTGGCCCGGTCCCGATCGGCACCGGTGGAGCCCAGCATCGCGACGCCCGACCATCTCCGGCTCGATATCGAGCCGATCGCCGATGCAGGCCGCTACGATCGCCTGCTGACCCCGCTTCGCAGGGCGGCATGATGATGGAGCGCCACCAGATCCTGGAGTTGATGGGCGAGCTCAAGCTCGCCGGTATGCGCCATGCCTATGACGAGGTGATCGCTGACGCGATCAAGCGCCAGTATCCCGTTCAGCACGTCGTCGGCGATCTGCTGCAAGCGGAGGTCGCCGACAAGCATGCCCGCTCGATCAAGTACCAGATGACGATCGCCAAGCTGCCGCTCGCCAAGGAGGTCGCCGACTTCGAGTTCGCGGGTACCCCGATCAACGAGGGGTTGGTCCGCGATCTTGCCACCGGAGCGTTTCTCGCCAACCAGCGCAATGTCGTGCTGGTCGGCGGGACAGGCTCTGGCAAGACGCATCTGAGTATCGCCATCGCGAGCAGTTGCATCCGCGCCGGCGCGCGCGTTCGCTTCCACAACACCACCGATCTGGTAAACCGGCTCGAGATGGAGGTCCATCAGGGTCGCACCGGAAAGCTCGCCGAGCATCTGTCGCGGCTGGACCTCCTGATCCTCGACGAACTTGGCTATCTACCGTTCGCGCGCGCTGGCGGGCAGTTGCTGTTCCACCTCGTCAGCCGACTCTACGAGCACACCTCGGTCATCGTCACCACCAACCTGGCGTTCGGGGAATGGCCGACCGTGTTCGGCGATGCCAAGATGACCACCGCGTTGCTCGATCGGCTCACCCATCACTGCGACATCGTCGAGACCGGCAACGAGAGCTGGCGGTTCAAGAACCGAAGCTGAGCCGTCCACAGCGCCCCCCACTGATCCGTGGAGGGATGTCGTTCGAGGGTGTCTCGGCTCCGGGCTGCGCCCTCCACCAAGACACCCTCGAACGACACAGCGTCGACCGAACAGGTGACACCCATTGTCGCGCCGATGGCGGTCCCCGTTCTCGAGCCGATTGACACACTGGCGACTATGCCTGGACTGCGGACGACCAACCCGCTCCCGGCGAGCCCAGGCCGCTGCGCACCAAGCTGTCGCTGCTCGTCGCCTGACCCGCGTTGCCGAGACGTTCTCCCCTTGCGTACACGGAACGCACTTTCTTACAGCGATCCAACCTTACCGTTATCATACTCGCCAAGAGGATTGCTCGTGTCATCGCCACCGGCGGCCTCGATGAGGAACCTCCATGGAAAGCCCTGATGACAGCGAAGAAGAGTTTACTCTCGTGGTGAATAGCAGCCATCAGTGTGTCGAGCGCCTCGGATCTTCGTCGAAACCAATGCAACAGCTGGCCCGCCTAGGCTACTGAATCAAGGCACTTGCCTTTCGCGGCGAAAGCATTTGCAGCAACAGGTCAACACTTGGACCCACTCCGATGAAGCCCTTCTCGGCGCGCATCTGGCCGATCGCCTCGAACGAGAGCAGCCCGTGCACCGTCGCGAAGACCAGACCTGCCATCGTGGCAGTGTTGATCGCGGGCAGATCGTTGGTGGTCTGACACTCGTGCACGATAGCGACCATCTCGCTGAACGCCGAAAGGCCCGAGCGCTCGAACTCACCCTCTCCCGCTGCCACGGACGCATCTCCGAACAGCAGACGATACCGCATGGGATGTTCGTGACTGAAGGCGATCACGGCGTCGAGGGCTGCGATCAGCTTGGCTCGCGGAGTGTCGGACGAGAGCCGACTCCACCTGAACGCGGCCCCAAGCATCTCAAAATCCGATGTGGCCACGGCCGACAACAACGCGTCCCGATTTGCAAAGTGCTTGTACGGGGCGTTGTGGGAAAGGCCCGCCCCGTGCCCGACGGCCCTGAGCGTCACGGCCTTCTCACCGCCTGCGTCGAGCAAAGCGACCGCGACCGCCACGAGCTTCTCCCGGGTAGTCACCTTAGAAACGAGCACTCTTCTTCCGGCTGCAACGCCACCAGCCGCTTCGAGTCGTTCCAGAGCTTAGTGGCCCGCGCTTCGTCATACGACATGACCGCCGAGCGCTTGGTGCTAAACGCACCGTCTTTGACCTGGTAGTACTTTCCGGAGCCGCTCGCGTACTTGGAGCTGACGGCGAGTTCAGCGAGCGACGCTCCCGACAGGGAAAGGTCGCCCATGGTGGTTCCCAGTCGCTTGAGTAGCCAGGCTCCGAACGCCGAGCCGGCGAGCCATTGCGCGGGCTTGGGAAGGCTCCGCAGAAAGGAGGTGCCGAGCACGGCACCAGGATCGAACGCAATCGACGCGATCTTGCTGCCGTGCCGGCGCAGACGACGGTCGAGTTCATACGCCTGCAACACCATGCACAGCTTCGACGTCGTATAGCGCTTGCCGGGAGAGAGCGGCTTGCGACCGTCCTTACCGTCGTTCGCTAACGCAAAGGCGTCGGGCTCGACCGCCGCACCCACCGACTTGCCATCGAAGGTGTCCGGGTCATGCGTACCGCTCGCGGTAAAGACCACCCTGCCGCTCTCCGATAATCGTGCAATCAAAAGCTCCACCAGAAGGAAATGTCCGAGATAGTTGGCCGCAAACGTGTGCTCGTACTCCTCCGGGCTGTAGGAGACGGGACCATGGAAGATGCCGCCGGCATTGCACAAAATTGCCTGGAGCGTGTTAATCTCACCCGAGTCCAGTAATTTTAGGCAGTGACGAGCTGCGCGTCTAATCGATGCGAGAGACGACGTGTCCATGTCTACCGTCTTTACCTGAACACCATAGTCCGCGCGCAGCGCCGCCGCCGCGACCGACATGGGCTCAGGGCTCCTTCCGGCGAGCAAGAGGTCGTAGGAGTCGGCGGCCAGCCGCTTTGCGCATTCGAGGCCGATGCCGCCGTGGCCGCCAGTGATAAGGATCGTTGCCACGGATGATCTCGCAGTTGGTTGACGGTGTCAACCGGCATACTTCGTCCGTCGGCGATGTCAACTTCGAAGGTTGTGACATCTCCGACCGGGGCTGGCGCACGATTGAACGAGCGGACGATGCCGAGCTATAAACCGTTCGTCCCGGCGGGACATCCTGTCACCGGTGGCCCATGCAGTCGAGACACCATCGGCAGTCGAGCGCCGCCGAAAGTGGCAACTCTCGCCTTGTGACTCAATTCGTATGCAGCCGGCCGGGGGGAATTCTGCTTGTGGAATCCGAACTGATGAAGATGCAACAATTGCCAACACACCGTGCGATGGAACGCTCATCGAGCTGCGCGCTGATGTGGACGATATGCAAGCGAGACCTACAACTGACCGGTCCGACGGCCCATTGTTCAAGACTGCGCGGCCCACGCTTACTTAGGTCTGCAACGCCAGCCAGCTCTCGGGCTGCTCGCGCAGTCGGCGCGCATCACGGAGCGGGGAGTCTCCGAAAAGGCGGGCGTAATCGCGATTGAACTGCGACGGGCTCTGAAAACCAACCTCGAACCCCGCCGCGGCGGCATCGACGCCTTCCGCAACCATCATCCGGCGCGCTTCCTGGAGCCTCAGCGTGTTGCGGAACTGGAGCGGGCTCATCGTCGTGACCGCCTTGAACTGCTGGTGAAACGCCGAAAGGCTCATCCCCGTTTCGCGCGCGACATCGTTCACCGTGAACGGGTCCTTGTAGTGCACGCGCAGCCAAGCGATCGCCCGGCCGATCAGGTTGAGCTTGCTGTCGACACGAGCGATATGTCGCAACATGCTGGCGCATGGGCCGGTCAGGAGACGGTAGAGAATCTCACGTTCGGCAAGCGGCGCCAACGCGGGTGCGTCGGCTGGAGCATCGAGCAATCGTAGCAGGCGGACTGCGGCATCGGTCAACTCGGGTGTAGCCCGGTCGAGCATCAGCCCGACTGGCGTTACCGCCGATGAAGAGAAAACGTTCGGCTGATCGAGCATCAGCTCGGCCAGCATCTTGACGTCGATGTCGAGCCGAAAGCATAGGAACGGGGTTCCCGCCGATGCCTCGATCACCGCCCCTGCCACCGGCAGGTCGACCGACACGACCAGGAATGTCGCGGCATCGTAGACGTAAGACGAGCTGCCCAGCTCGACGCGCTTCCGCCCTGACGCGACGAAGCAGACGGAGGGCTCATACAGGGTCGGCATCCGCAACGTCGGAATCGAGGACTGAACGAGCGAGACACGCTCGAGTGCGGTCCGATGCACACCGGCTCCAGGCACGTGGCGCGCGATCAGAGCGCCCAGATCATCGTTGTTGCCCACCGGTTAACCATGCCGCAATCCCCGCGCCGAACAAGCATCACGGCGCCAAGCGACAGGATCGTTCAAGAATGACGGAGGGTCGTGCTACCGCACTGCCGCGGCGTCCCGCCACAATGCCGGTCAGCATTGGAGCGCTCACTTATGGCCATCAGCGACGGTAAGATCATCCTCATCACCGGAGCAAGCAGCGGGATCGGCGAAGCGACCGCTCGCGCGCTTGCTGCGGCTGGTGCCACCGTGATCCTCGGCGCGCGGCGAACCAACAGGCTGGACCAGCTTGCCAGTGACATCACGCGGGCGGGCGGAAATGCCCGTGTCCGCTGGCTCGACGTTACCCGGCGCGACGATGTTGAAGCCTTTGCGCAGGCCGCGCTGAACGAGTTCGGCCGCATCGACGTCATCGTCAACAACGCCGGAGTCATGCCTCTGTCGCCGATGACGTCTCTAAAGGTTGACGAATGGGACCGGATGATCGACGTCAACATCAAGGGGGTGCTGTACGGCATCGCCGCGGTACTCCCGGCGATGACCGCGCAAGGTGCTGGTCACGTCATCAACATCTCGTCGATCGGCGGCCTACACGTCACGCCGACGGCGGCGGTGTATTGCGCGACCAAGTTCGCGGTGCGCGCGATCTCCGATGGCCTGCGCCAGGAGAATGACCGCATCCGCGTGACCTGCGTATGCCCCGGCGTCGTCGAATCCGAACT
>CAXSEO010000125.1:0-6846 GCA_964235525.1 uncultured Sphingomonas sp.
TCGTCCAGCCCCGCGCCATAGGCGGCGAGCTCGTCGCGGACGATGCGGTAGCTTTCCGCCACGTCGTCGTCCCCTGCGTCGACGAGGTGGAGCAGCACGCGGCACCGCTCGATATGGCCGAGGAAGCGATCGCCGATGCCCGCGCCCTCCGCCGCGCCCTCGATCAGCCCGGGGATGTCGGCGAGCACGAACTCACGTGCGTGGTGGCGCACGACGCCCAGTTGCGGGCGAGTGGTGGTAAAGGCGTAGGCGCCGACCTTGGCCTGCGCGTTCGTAACGGCGTTGATGAAGGTGCTCTTGCCCGCGTTGGGCAGGCCGACCAGCCCCGCGTCGGCGAGCAGCTTGAGCCGCAGCCACACCCACGCCTCCCCGCCCGGCCAGCCGGTGCCGTGCTGGCGCGGCGCGCGGTTGGTGGAGGTCTTGTAGCTGGCGTTGCCGCGCCCGCCGTCGCCGCCGCGCAGGAACACCTCGCGCTGGCCGGGCGCGGTGAAGTCGAGCAGCACCTCCTCGCGGTCCTCGCCCAGCACCTGCGTGCCGACCGGCACCTGGATCACGCGGTCGTCGCCGCCCGCGCCCGTCCGGTTCGCGCCCGCGCCGCCACCACCGCGCGGGGCGCGGAAATGCTGGGTGTAGCGAAAGTCGATCAGCGTGTTGAGCCCGGGCACCGCCTCGAATACGATATCGCCGCCCTTGCCGCCGTTGCCGCCGTCGGGGCCGCCATATTCAATAAACTTCTCGCGCCGGAAGGAGACCGCGCCGGGCCCGCCCGCGCCGGAGCTGACGTAGATCTTGGCCTGGTCGAGAAAATGCATGGCGCGGCGCTTACCGCTTTAGCGCAGCTAAAGCGACCCAGCGCCGCGCCCGGCCAGCGGCGCTCGCGCCGTCTGACGACGCGGCTTTGCCGCGGCGCGCGGGTTGAAAAGCGTGCTACTTGCAACCGAGCGATGTCCGAGTAGGCTTACTCCGTGCCTTTTGTCCTCCGGCTGATCTGCTGCCTGACCGTCGTTGCCTATCTGGGCAGCTGTAGCCTGGACCGTCGGCCGTCCCTGTGGAAGTTTGACCGGCAGGTGTGTTTGCAGAAGGGAGGGTACGAAAGCAGGGGTCCTTTCGGCGCGCCTTTTTGTCAGAAGCGCTATGTCGATGGTGGCAAAGCCTGCACTGGTAAGGCCGAATGTTTGGGACAATGTCTGAGCAACGCTCCTGATCATTGGCAGAGCGTTCCCGTCGGAACACCCGTTGTTGGTTATTGCGAGGCGGCAAGCAGCACCTTCGGCTGCTACGGCGAGGTAGAGGGCGGCAAGTTGAAAACCGGATACATCTGCGTTGACTAAATCCGCGCGGGTATAAGAGACCTAACCCCCCCGCCCCACCAACATCTCCCGCGCCAACCCCCTTGCCCGATCCCTCGGCAGCCCAAGCGCCCTTGCCATCGATGCACCCAGCAGCGCATCCCCCAACGCCATCAGCACCAGCTGCAACGTCGCGTCCGCGATCGGGCGCTCCTCCGCCGACAGACCGGACGCGAGCTCATCCACCAGATCGTGGATCGCGCGCAGGATCGGGTCGAGCGCATCCTCGTCGCCGGTAAGAATCATCCAGCTCGCCAGCGCCCCCGCGCCACCCTCGTCGAACGCATCGAACGCGAGGTCGACGATCTCGGCCGGGCTCTGCCCCTCAGCGCGCGTCCGCAGCACCGCGTCGCGGATCGTGCCGGTGATGAACCCCGCCATCCGTGCGATCAGCGCGCGACGGAGGCCCTCCGCCGCGCCGAAACGGTGGAGCAGGTTGGCGTGCGTCCGCCCGATCCGCGCCGCCACCGCCTTCAGCGTCACCGCCTGCGGCCCGCTCTCCACCAGCAGCGCGCGCGCGGCGTCGAGCGCGGCGTCGCGCGACTCCTCGGGCGACAGGCGGCGGCGGACGGGCAGGGCGGTGACGGACATGGCGGGTGTGTCGGCGGTTTGGCCCGGCAAATCAATGCGCGGAGGTGTCGGGTCCCACTTGCCAGGATGTCGCTGTGTTCCCCGGCGAAGGCCGGGGCCCAGTCACGCAGGCCGTTGTAATTGGGCCCCGGCCTTCGCCGGGAATGGACACGTCCAATGACCTCTTCCTTCCTAGAGTCGGGGCAGCGTCACCCCGCGCTGCCCCTGATACTTGCCCGCGCGATCGGCATAGCTGGTCTCGCACGGCTCGTTGCCGAGCAGGAACAGGAACTGGCACGCGCCCTCATTGGCATAGATGCGCGCCGGGAGCGGCGTGGTGTTGCTAAACTCCAGCGTCACATGCCCCTCCCAGCCGGGCTCGAGCGGGGTGACGTTGACGATGATCCCGCAGCGCGCATAGGTCGACTTGCCCAGACAGATCACCAGCACGTCACGCGGCACCCGGAAATACTCCACCGTCCGCGCGAGCGCGAAGCTGTTGGGCGGGATCACGCACACGTCCGTCTTGCGGTCGACGAAGCTGTTCGCGGCGAAGTCCTTGGGGTCGACGATCGCCGAGTCGACGTTGGTGAAGATCTTGAACTCGTCCGCCACGCGCGCGTCATAGCCGTAGGAGGACAGGCCATAGGAGATGCAGCCGTCGTTACGCTGCGCCTCCACGAAAGGCTCAATCATTCCAGTCGCCAGCGCGCGCTCGCGAATCCAGCGGTCTGATTGGACGGACATCAGGCTACTCCCATCGTGGCCGGCCCGAACGCCTGGGGGAGCAGCTCGCTAAGGCGATAGCGTTCCATCGCATCGCCCTCCGCTGCCGCGCAGATCACCGTGAGGTCGCGGCCGCTCATCCCCGCCGCCTCGTTCAGCACCTGGCGGCAGCGGCCGCAGGGGGTGACGGGGGTGGCGCCGGTGGCCTGGCCGGCCGCGTCCGTCGCGCCGCCGATCACCGCCACCGCGACCACATCGCGCAAGCGTCCCTGTGCGCTCGCGGTGGCGACCGCCACCGTCTCCGCGCACAGCGACAGGCCGTAGCTGGCGTTCTCGACATTCGCCCCCGTCACCACCGTGCCGTCGCTCAGCAGCAGCGCCGCGCCGACCGCGAAGCGCGAATAGGGCGCGTGCGCGTGGGCGGCGGCAGCGCGGGCGGCGGCGATGAGGGCGGGCTCGTCGATCATGCGCTCATCCCTTGATGTGCAGCACGCAGATCAGCGTGAACAGCCGCCGCGCGGTGTCGAAATCGACCTCGATCTTGCCCTGGAGCCGCTCGCGCAGCAACTCCGCGGCCTCGTTGTGGATGCCGCGCCGGGCCATGTCGATCGTCTCGATCTGCTGCGGTGCGGCGGCGCGGATCGCTTGAAAATAGCTGTCGAGGATCGCGAAATAGTCACGGATCGGTCGCCGGAACCGCCCCATAGCCAGCACCAGCGTCTCCAGATGGCTGCCGTCCTCGCGGTGGAGGTGGAGCGCGAGCCGCCCTTCCTCCGCCTCCAGCCTGAGCCGGTATGGCCCGGCATAGCCGTCCTCGTGCTGGCGTTGCGGCGCGAAGTGATTGTCCTCGATCAGGTCGAAGATCGCGATCCGGCGTTCCTGCTCGATGTCCGCCGACCGCCACAGGATCGTGCGCTCGTCGAGCGTCACGTCGATGATGCGCGGGTCGGGCATGGGGCTGCCTAGCCGCGATCGGCCTCGCGCTCAATCGGTCCACAGGCTTGCGACGGAGCGAGCTTGAGCCGCGGCTCTGCGCTCGGCACAGCATCGCGGATGGCCACCCTCGCGCTTCTTCCCACCCCCGACCCCGTTTCGTTGCCGCAGAATGTCGAGGCGGAGGCGGCGATGCTGGGGGCGATGATGATCGACAACCGGCTCGCGGACGACTTGGTCGACCGGCTGGAGCCGCAGCATTTCTTCGAGCCCGTCCACGGTCGCGTGTTCGCCGCGATCAAGACGTTGCGCGGCAACGACATGCTCGCGACCCCCGTCACGCTGCGGCCGATGTTCGAGGCGGACGAGGGGATGCGCGCGCTGGGCGGGCCGGCGTATCTCGCCCAGCTCACCGGATCGGGCGCGGGGCTGATCGGCGCGCGCCAGTTCGCGACGCAGATCTATGACCTCGCCATGCTGCGCGCGCTGGTGTCGGTCGGGCGCGGGCTGGTCGACCGGGCGATGGACACCAGCGAGGAGGTCAACCCGCGCGGGCAGATCGAACAGGCGGAGGAGGCACTGTTCAAGGTAGCGACCGACGGCGGCGCGGAATCGTCGGTCAAGACCTTCGCGCAGGCGACCACGCTGGCGGTCAAGATGGCCGAGCGCGCGCTCAATTCCGGCGGGCATCTGTCCGGGATCACCACCGGATTTGACAGCATCAACGGCAAGGTCGGGGGAATGCACAAGTCCGACCTGATGATCCTTGCCGGTCGGCCGGGCATGGGCAAAAGTTCGCTCGCCACCAACATCGCTTTCAACGCCGCTCGGCGCTGGATGCGCGACATGGCGGACGGGATCGCGCCGGCGCAATCGGTCGGCGCGAAGGTCGCGCTGTTCAGCCTAGAGATGTCCGCCGATCAGCTCGCGACACGCATCCTGGCGGAACAATCGGGGATCAGCAGCGAATCGCTGCGCATGGGCAAGATCAGCCGTGCCGAGTTCGGGCAACTGGCGCAGGCGGCGGCCGAGTTGGAGAACCTGCCGCTGTTCATCGACGACACCGGCGGGCTGTCGATCGGTGCGCTGCATACGCGCGTACGCAGGCTCCAGCGGCGGCACAATAACGAGATCGGGCTGGTGATCATCGACTACCTTCAGTTGCTGACGGGCAGCGGCAAGCAGACCGACGGCAACCGCGTCCAGGAGATCTCGGAAATCTCGCGCGGGCTGAAGACGATGGCCAAGGACCTGAACGTCCCGGTGCTGGCGCTGTCGCAGCTCAGCCGCGCGGTGGAGCAGCGCGAGGACAAGCGCCCGCAGCTGTCGGACCTGCGCGAGTCTGGCTCGATCGAGCAGGACGCCGACATGGTCTGGTTCATCTATCGCGAGGATTATTACGTCGCCGCCAAGGAGCCCAAGCGCCCGTCGGACGGCGACGACAGCCGCGCGTTCGAGGACCACGCGAAGTGGGCGGCGGAGATGGAGCGGGTGTACGGACTGGCGGAGCTGATCGTCGCCAAGCAGCGGCATGGCGCGACGGGCAAGGTGGTGCTCAAGTTCGAGCCGAGCGTGACGCGGTTCAGTGATTATGCGGGGTATTGAGGACTGCTTGGGTCGACAACAGTCATCAGGCTTTTTGTAACAGCTTTCGGTTATGCGCGTCACGAAGCTAAGATGACGGAACAGCGGACAAATGGAAGTGCTCAATGCGACGTTACTTCTAAGTTGCAAGGTGGAGGGCGCCTAGGCGATGGAAGACTCTTGGCGGAACCGAGGTGAGCTACTTGCCCTGGCTGTCATTCTCGGTCTGGCGGTAGCCTATGCGTACAACATGACAAGCGAGTTCCGGCGACTTCGACCGTCTTATGTCGATCACGGTGAGCGGTATATTAGGCCAAATGGATGCGACCGCATCCAGTATCATGGTCAATACGAGAACGGAAAGCTAACGGTTAACCGTCGAGACGCCATTTCTCCAGCCTGTGTCAACCCGAGCTATCTCATTAACACTTGGGCTTACGGGCTTGCCGGACACGGTAGGTATACTAGTTACTACAGAGTTGGTGATGATGCGATAGACATACTGTGTCGATCTGATCAGTCCAAGCATTGTGAGGTTCAAGCGATCTACTATGGCGTGTTCCACAGCCATGACTAGATTCTAGTTAGATCTGTTGCGGTCTACTCAACTCACCCATGCCGCAGCTTCCACACCGGCACCGCGTCGTCGGCGGCGCGCTGATAGTGGTACTCGTACCGCTCCAGCGAGCGGTGGAGGGTGTCGGGGTCGACGGGGCCTTCGGGGGCGAAGGCGTCGAAGCCGCAGCGGCGCAGGAACGGGATCTGGTCGACGAGCACGTCGCCCGCCGCGCGCAGCTCGCCGGTGTAGCCCGCCTCGCGCAGGATGCGCGCGGCGGAATAGCCGCGGCCGTCCCGGAAGCTCGGAAAGCCGATCTCGATCAGCGCGAGCTGTTCTAGGAACGGGATGAGCGCGCGCGCGTCCTCGCCCGCTTCCAGCCGCACCGCGCCCGCGTTGGTCTGCCCGGCGAGGAAGCTGTCGAGGGTGACGGCGGGCTCGTCATGCGCCTCGTCCGAGCGGAAGCGGAGGAGGGGCTCGGGGCCGATGTCGGTCTGGTCGGGGTCGCTGGCGCTATCGGTCATGCTCCCCTCCCTGAAAGGGAGGGATGATCGGGCAGGTCGTCCCCCGGACGACCTGAAACAGCCGGGGGCTGTTTCACCCGATCATGGGTGGGTATCGGCGCGTCAGCGGCGAGTGACTGGCGAGCGTCGAACGCGCGCTTGCGCGCGCTACCCACCCCTAGCCCCTCCCTAAGAGGGAGGGGTACGGCGCGCGCCTCACCCATAGATTGCCTCCTTGAACGGCTCGAACCCGACGCGGCGATAGGTGTCGAGGAAGCGTTCGCCGGGCTCGCGTGAGGCGAGATACTTGTCCGTCACCCGCTCGATCGCGTCGACCACGCCGTCCTCGTCGAAGCCGGGGCCGGTGATCTTGGCGAGGCTGACATCCTCCGCGCCCGAGCCGCCGAGCAGCAGCTGGTAGTTCTCGCGGCCCTTCTTGTCGACGCCGAGCACGCCGATGTGCCCGGCATGATGGTGGCCGCAGGCGTTGATGCAGCCGCTGATCTTGAGCTTGAGTTCGCCGAGGTCGCGCTGGCGCTCCGCGTCGGCGAAGCGGCGGGCGATCTTCTGCGCAAGCGGGATCGAGCGGGCGTTGGCGAGGCTGCAGTAATCAAGGCCGGGGCAG
>CAXSEO010000126.1:0-6841 GCA_964235525.1 uncultured Sphingomonas sp.
CGACACACGCCCGCGCAGCTGGTTCTCGCGGGCGAGCGCGGAGCGCTAATCCGCCTCAAACGTGCTCGAGACCGAGCCTGACAGGCTGGAGCTTTCCTCCGCCACGTTCTTGCGAAGTGCGGCGATCTGCTCGCGCAGCCGCACCATCGCCGGAAAGTCGGGTTTGAAGACGTTCAGATTTTCCTGATACTGGCTTTCCAGCTTGGCGAGCTCGACGCGCAGGCTCTGCACCGCCGGGTTGGTCACCGCGGCGGCGCTGGCGCTCGCCGATCGCGCTAGGCGAAGGCGCTGCTCCGCTTCGATCCGGTCCACCTGAGCCTTCGACAGCGCGTCGTTGAGCGCGACGAGTGACGACGTATCGAGCGAGCCGCCGCCACCGGTCTGGCCACCGCTGGGAAGATCGACAATGCCCTGCGCGCGCGCATATTCGACCAGCTGGCGCTCGGATTGCTCGAGCTTCCCCTTCACCGCCGCGATCCGACGCTGGAGGAAGTCGCGCGCATAGGCGGTGGTCTCGAAACGCCGTTCAAGGTTCGACGCGATGAAGCCTTCCGCGTACCCATTGGCGACTTTGGCGGCTATTTCCGGGTTGGGACTGCTGAAGCTGAGCGTCACGAGGCGGCTCGTGCGGACCGGTTCCGCGACGAAGCTGCCTGCAACCTTGCCGGTCGCCGCTGCCTCGCGCGCCGCCAGTGGCGCGGACTGATCGACGAAGCTCGGGTTGTTGGCGAGGTTCAGCTGGCGCGCGACACGCTGCGCGAGCGAGTGGCTGCGGAGCACGCCGATCTGCGTGTCGATATAGTCGTCGTCGTTCACCGCAGCCGGCTGGACGTTGCCGACCTGGATGATCTGAGTCGGCTCACGGTTGACTTCCAGCGTGACGTTGGCGCGATACATCGGCGTCGTCAGCAGCGACACGATGATCGCGATCGCCAGCCCCGCCACCGCCGCGCCGAGGATCACCCAGCGCCAGCGCTGGATCGTCATCCACAGGTGGGAGATGGTGAATTGCTGCTCGCCGCCAAGTGCTCCCCCACCCGGGAAAGCGGGCACGCCGCCAATCCCCGCCATCGCGGGCACGCCGCCGCGCCCGACCAGATCGCGGCCATCCGCGTGCGAGGAGGGTGCGACATAGTTCATGCGCTGTAGCCGAAGCAGGAGGGGATGACGCGCCGGATCACAGCGCGCTGAACAGGCCGACGAGCGGCAGCGTGGAGATGAGGTCGCGATAGGTCTGGCGGACGCGCGATCCATCCACCACCACCACGTCGTTGCCATACACCGGCGGGTCGGTCTGCTCACCGCGCCGGATACGGCGAAGGTCGAACACCGCCCCTTCGCGCTCGCCATTGATCTTGCGGAAGATCACCACGCGGCTGACCAGCGCGTCGCCGGTGGTGCCTTTGGCGGTGGCGATCGCCTGTACGAGGGAGGTGTCGCCGCTGATCGGATAAATACCGGGCTGATTGACGGCGCCGTCCACCGTGATGCGCTGGCTGACCGCCGATTTGATCTCCACCCGGACGTCCGGGTTCTGCAGGTATTTGGCACCGTATTTTTCGCGAATGGTCGACTGCAGCTGCGTCAACGTCTGGCCTTGCGCGATGACGCGACCGATCAGCGGCATGTTGAGGTTGCCGGTCGGGTCGACCTGATAGTCCCCCGTCACGTCAGGCACCTGGAACACGCTCACCGACACCGTGTCGAGCGCGCCCAGCCGATAGCTCTCGCCGACCGCCGAGCGGTCGGGGGCATCGGGCGCGGCGAAGCTGGCCGGATTGCGCTCCACACCCGGCGCGACACCGCGCACGCAGCCGGCCAGGCAGAAGCCCAGCAGCAGCGCGACCAACGTCGCGAACAACCCTTTGCGGGTCACCATGTCCGCTCTTACTCCCAAACGGGAGGCGCGCGCGCCAAGCTCCCGCGCCGCACCTCGGGATCGTGGCGCGCTCATAGCAGGAACGGCTGTCGTTGCAATGAACCGGCGGACGCCGTCGCAAGACCGCGCGAAAAGGGCGCTAGACCGCCAATCGCAACGGCGGCGCGTGCACCGCGCGAGGCTGGTCCGGCCAGATGCCGCGCGTGTCGTACACCAGCTTGCCCGCGCGCTCGTCGAGCGGCACGGAGCGGAACACGTCATGGTCGACCAGCACGATCATCACCGGGCAAGTCTCGAGCGCGGTATCGATGTCGGTCAACGACGCGCCCGCGCGAGCGAGCGAGGCGGGCAGGGTAACCGCGTGTGGCTCGACGACGCGCACGCGCGCGCCGAACCGCGCCGTCAACACCTCCGCCACCTTGAGCGCCGGGCTCTCGCGGAAATCGTCGATGTTCGCCTTGAACGCGAGGCCGAGCAGCGCGACCGGCGCTCCCGGGCACCCCTCGATCAGCTCGGTGGCGCGCGCGATCACATGGTCGATCTTGCCGTCGTTCACCCCCCGCGCGGTGCGGATCAGCGGCGTTTCCGCGGGCGCGGCGTGGACCAGGAACCACGGGTCGACCGCGATGCAGTGCCCGCCGACGCCGGGACCCGGCGACAGGATGTTGACGCGTGGGTGGCGGTTGGCGAGCCGGATCACCTCCCAGACATCAACGCCCATCCGGTCGGCGACGAGGCTCAGCTCGTTGGCGAACGCGATGTTGACGTCGCGGAACGCGTTCTCGGTCAGCTTGGTCATCTCCGCCGCGCGCGCGGTGGTGGTGACGCACGCCCCGCGCACGAAGCGACGATAGAAGCCCAACGCCTTGCGCGCGCAGCGGGGCGTGACGCCGCCGATAACCCGGTCGTTGTCGATCAGCTCGACCAGGATGCGCCCCGGTAGCACCCGCTCGGGGCAATAGGCGATCGCGACGTCCGCCTGCTCGCCGGTCCGGCCCGGCACCTTGAGGTCGGGGCGCAGCTTGGCCAGCAGATCGCGCACCTGCTCGGTGGTACCGACGGGCGAGGTCGACTCGAGGATCACCGTGTCGCCCGCCTTCAGCACCGTCGCGATCGTGGTCGCGGCTGCGAGCACATAGCCGACGTTGGGCGCATGATCCGCGTCGAACGGCGTCGGCACCGCAATCACGAACACATCCGCGGGCTCGATCTGGAGCGACGCGCGCAAGCTGCCGCGCGCGACCACGCCCGAGACGAGCCCGTCGAGATCGACCTCCTCGATATGCACCCGGCCGGAGTTGACCGTCTCCACCACCGAGGGCGTGACATCGACGCCGAGCACCCGCGCGCCCGTGCGCGCAATCACGGCGGCGGTGGGCAGGCCGATATAGCCCAGCCCCAGCACCGCGACCTTGAGTTCAGAATGGTCCTGCATCGGCGACGAGCTCCGCGATCCGCGTCGCGGCGTGGCCGTCGCCATAAGGATTATGGGCGCGGGCCATCGCGGCGTACGCGGCCTTGTCGTCGAGAAGGGTGAAGACTTCGGAAACGATGCGGTCCGCGTCCGCGCCGATCAGCTTTGCGGTGCCCGCCGCCACGCCCTCGGGGCGCTCGGTGGTCTCGCGCATCACCAGCACGGGCTTGCCCAGCGCGGGCGCTTCCTCCTGCACGCCGCCCGAATCGGTCAGCGCGAGGGTGCACAGCCCCAGCGCGCGGACGAACTGCGGGTAGTCGAGCGGTGCGACGCGGGCGACGTTCCCGCGCTCGCCAAGCACGCGGTCCATGGCGGCGGCAACATTTGGATTTGGATGCATCGGGAACAGGATCGCCACGTCGGGGCGAGCCGAAAGGCGCAAAAGCGCGCGCGCGATCGCGTCCATGCCGTCACCGAAGTTCTCGCGGCGGTGCGTGGTGACGAGGATCACCCGCTTGCCCGCGAACCGCGCCGCCACTTCATCGAGCCCCGCCGCGAGCGACGGCTCGGCGGCGATCCTCGCCTGCGTCCAGTGAAGCGCGTCGACGACGCTGTTGCCGGTGATGTGGACGCCCGCGCGGATGTTCTCGCGCGCGAGCGCGTCGGCGGCGGTCTGCGTCGGCGCGAAATGGAGGTCGGCGATCGGCGCGACGATGCGGCGATTCACCTCCTCGGGCCACGGGTGGTAGATGTCGCCCGAGCGCAGCCCCGCCTCGACATGGCCGACGGGGATGCGCCGGTAATAGGCGGCGAGCGCGCCCGTCATCGCGGTGGCGGTGTCGCCCTGCACCAGCACGCGGTCGGGCGCTTCGGCGTCCATCACCTCGCCCAACCCGGTCAGCAGCCGCGCGGTGAGCCGGTCGAGCGTCTGTCCGGGCTCCATCAGGTCGAGGTCGATGTCGGGCACCAGCCCGGCGATCGCCAGCACCTGGTCGAGCAACCCGCGATGCTGTGCGGTGACACAGGTCCGCACGCGCAGACCCGGCTGATTTCGCAGCGCGGCGATGACTGGGAACAGCTTGATCGCCTCCGGCCGGGTGCCAAACACGACAAGAACGGTGCGGGGCGGCGTGATCATGCGGCTCGCGATAGCCGCGCGTGCTTAACGCCGGGTCAACCGTCGCGCGGCGATGATTGCACGGGCGCGCGCGCCATCATAAGCGCGGCCGCGTACAAGGGGGGAACAACCATGACCGTCAAGCCCGTTCGCAAGGCCGTGTTTCCCGTCGCCGGTCTGGGCACGCGCTTCCTGCCCGCGACCAAGGCGATGCCCAAGGAGATGCTGACCGTCGTCGACAAGCCGCTGATCCAGTACGCGGTCGAAGAGGCGCTGGCGGCGGGCGTCGAGCAGATCATTTTCGTGACCGGGCGCGGCAAGTCGGCGCTCGAGGATCATTTCGATATATCCTATGAACTCGAAGCCACCATGCGCGCGCGCGGCAAGAGCATGGCGTTGATCGAGAACATCCGCCAGCGGCCGGGTTCCCCGGTCTATGTCCGCCAGCAGGAGCCGCTGGGACTCGGCCACGCGGTCTGGTGCGCGCGCGAGATCGTCGGCGACGAGCCGTTCGCGGTGCTGCTCCCCGACGAGTTGATGGTCGGCGAGCCCAATTTTCTCGCGCAGATGGTCACCGCCTACGAGCGCGTCGGCGGCAACGTGATCGGCGCGCTCGAGGTGGCGGACGCGGAGACCGACAAATACGGCATCATCTCGCCGGGCGCGACGGACGGCGCGCTGGTCGAGGTGCGTGCGCTGGTGGAGAAGCCTGCGCGCGGGACCGCGCCGTCGAACCTGATGATTCCGGGGCGCTATATCTTGCAGCCGGAGGTGATGGAGGTGCTGGAAACACAGACGGCGGGGGCGGGGGGCGAAATCCAGCTCACCGACGCGATGGCCGCGCTGATCGGACGGCAGCCGTTCCACGGCTGCACGTTCACCGGGCAGCGGTTCGATTGCGGGGACAAGGCGGGCTGGGTGCAGGCGAACCTGGCGCTGGCGCTGGCGCGGGAGGACATAGGCCCGAGCGTGCGGGCGTTCGCGGAAGGGTTGCTGGGGGGGTAGAAGGAACTCACGGCCCGGGCGCGGGCAAAGCCATCGATCAGGTCGGTCATGCCCCCGGCATGACCTAAACGATGCGGGGCATCGTTTACCAGATCGATCGTCAGACGGCGAAATGAGCGCCGCTGGCTGGGCGGGCCTAGTTCGCTGGCTGGAGCTTCGCTCCAGCTACGCCGGCCCGCCTAAAAAGCATTCCTGTGCAGCAGCACCTTGGTGGTCAGGATGATGATCTTGACGTCGCGCCAAATCGACCAGTTCTCCAGATACTCCAGGTCGGAATGCAGCCGGTTGCGAAGGTCGTCCTCGACCAGGGTCGCGCCGCGGAAGCCGCGCACCTGCGCCAGCCCGGTCAGGCCCGGCTTGGCGGCGTGGCGGTCCCAATAGCGCTCGTCCACCTCCCAGAACAGCTTGTCCGCCGCGCGCGATCCCAGCGCGTGCGGGCGCGGGCCGACGATGCTCATATGGCCGCGCACGACGTTGATCAGCTGGGGCAGCTCGTCGAGGCTGGTGCGGCGGATCAGCCGCCCCACGTGCGTGATCCGATCGTCGTCGCGCGCGGTGGAACGGTCGCCGTGCCCGTCGCAGTGCGCGACGCGCATGCTGCGGAACTTGAGCATCCGGAACATCTCGTTGCCGCGCCCGATCCGGGTCTGCGCGAAGAACACCGGCCCCGCGCTGTCCAGCTTGATCCACAGCGCGACCACCAGCATCACCGGCGCGACCAGCAGCAGCGCGCCACCCGCGATCGCGAGGTCGAACACCCGCTTGATACACCGGACGAGCAGGTTGAGCGGCCCCGTGGCGACGATGATCGAGGGGGAGTCGTGGCGCGGCCCCATCCCCAGCGGGGCGAGCTCCGCGAGTTCGGGGACCAGCACCTCGCCCTGGATGTTCGCGCCGCGCAGCGCGCGCGCCCAGGCGGCGCGGCGCTCGGGCGCGCAGGCGATCACCACCCGGTTGGCGGTGGCGAGCGACTTGGCGAGCCGGTCGTACATGACGGGGTCGTGCTGTTCGGGGTCGAAGAAACTGTCCGAGGCAATCACCATCGAGAAGCGGCCCGGCGGCATCGGCTGGTCGCCGTCGCGGATCAGGATCGCGTCGAACGGGTTGCCGCCGATGATCGCGTCGAGGTTGCAGACGTACAGGTAGCGGACGACCGACAGGCTTACCGCCGCGCCCGCCGACCCCATCGCGATCGAGAGGCGCGGAAAGGCCATCCCCGACTTGAGATAGAACACCGCCAGCGTCAGCGTTCCGAGCGAGAGCACCAGCGCCTTGCCGCCGGCGCGGATCGCATGGAATGGCTCTTCGAGGATTCGCGGCGCGTAGGCGTCGGTGTTGGTCGCCACCACGAGGTACACCGGCAACAGCGTCAGCGCGAACACCAGCCAGTTGTGCCCGCCCTGCACCGGTCCGCGCAGCGCCGCCG
>CAXSEO010000127.1:0-6799 GCA_964235525.1 uncultured Sphingomonas sp.
TCGGCTACCCGCAGACCGTGCGGCATCCCGTAACCTGCGTCAGCTTCGACGACGCCACCGCCTATGCGGCGTGGCTGTCGCGCAAGACGGGGCACCGCTACCGGCTGTTGTCGGAGGCGGAGTACGAGTACGCCAACCGCGCGGGCACCGCGACGCCCTATTGGTGGGGTAACGACGTCAACGCGGCCTGCGCGTATGCGAACGGCCGCGATCAGGACGGCAAGGCGGCCGACCCGGTCGCACCGCCGATCAACTGCCATGACGGTTATCCCTTCACCGCGCCGGTCGGCAGCTTCAAGCCGAACGCCTTCGGACTGCTCGACACCACCGGGAACGTGTCGTCCTGGACCGCCGATTGCTGGCACGACAGCCTCGCACACGCGCCGGTCGACGGCTCGGCGAGCCTGACGAGGGATTGTCGCAACCTCGTGCTGCGCGGCGGCTCGTGGGCGAGCGCGGACCTGCGCGCGGCCAGCCGCGTCAAGGCCCCCGCGGGCTATCGCGGCGCGCAGCTCGGGTTCCGAGTGGCGAGGGAGCTCTGACGATGACCAGCCCTGCGACTGACGATCGCAACCCGACCACCATCGCGGTGGACGACCTGCTCGCCGCCAACCGCATCCTGTCCAACGAAGGCGTGATCGACGCGTTCGGCCATGTCAGCTGCCGTCACCCGCTGCGGCCCGCGCACTTCCTGATGTCTCGCGCCCGCGCACCCGCGCTGGTCACGGCGGACGATCTGATGGAGTTCGACGCCGATGGCGTGCCCGTCGACCCACGCGGACGCCACCCCTATGTCGAACGCTATATTCACGCCGCCATCTACCAGGCGCGCGCGGATGTCCGGTCGGTGGTGCATGACCATAGCACCGAGGTGATCCCGTTCGGGGTGTCGACGGTGCCACTGCGCCCCGTGTCGCATATCGGCGGGCTGATCGGCGAGCGCGTCCCCGTGTGGGACGTGCAGGAGAAGTTCGGGTCGGACTCGAACCTGATGGTGGTCAATCTCGACATGGGGCGCGACCTCGCGGAACGGCTTGGCGGGGGGTCGGCAGTGCTCATGCGGGGGCATGGCGCGGCGGTGGCGGGTCCGTCGATCCGCGTGGCGGTGATCGTCGCGATCATGCTCAACCTGCAAGCACGGCTGCAACGGGAAGCGATCGCGCTGGGCGGGGACGTCAAGTACCTGTCGCCGGGCGAGGTGGCCGCCACCAGCAGGACGTTCAGCGCGGAAACGCCGGGCGACGCGATCGGCCGGACGTGGGAATATTGGTGCGTCCGCGCGGGCGTGCCGTTCCATCCGCGCGGGAGCTAGGCCGGCGTGGCGCTCAGTTGACGAACCCGACCCAGCGCCCCGCGACCACCACGCCGATCCAGAACATGAGCGACAACCCGCCCGCAGCCCGCGCCGCGCGCGGCGTCGGCAGCGTCGTGTTCCAGTGGTGCACCACCTTCCAGGCACCGAAGTGGAACACCGCCATGTTGACGCCCGCCAGCACCAGCAGCACCATCTTAATGCGGAAAGGGACGTTGTTGTAATATTTCGTCGCCGCCGAGACGAACATCAGCGTGCCCGTGATCGCGGCGACGACGAACGCCATCCAGACCCAAGGCAGCGTCTCGTCCGACAGCTGCATCACCCGCATGTCGCGCCGTGACACACCGATCAGCCGCAGGTCGAGCATCGCGATCGCGCCGATCACCAATGTCAGCGCCAGGACGTGGATGGTCTCGATGGTGGGGAACATCCATTCCGACTCCGCGATCGCCGTGGCGAACGGCGTCGCCTCCAGCCAGCTGCACAAATCCGCTATCGTCATGGTCCCGGTCTCTTCTCAACAGCCGCTCAGGTCAGCGCGCCGGCATAGGCGATCCAGCGCCCGCAGATCAGCACCGCTACCCACAGCAGCAACGACATGAGCGCGCAGGTCCGCACGACCGCGCGCTTGCCCGCGGGCAGTTCGCGGTAGCGGCAATCCTCGAGCAGGCGGCGGACAGGCGCGGTGAACAGCACCGCCCCGATGATCAGCGCCATCTTGGTCCAGAAGATCCAGTTGAGCAGCTCGCGCGCGGGCTCGGCCATGATCTGGAGGAACCCGGTCGCGATCAGCACCGCGAGCGCGCCCCAGATCCACGGGTAGAAACGGATCGTCAGTCCGCGCATCGATTGTTCGCGGCCAAGGAACCCAGCCAGCCGGAGATCGAGCATCGCGATCGAGGCCATGACGATCCCGATCGCGAGGATGTGGATGCTTTGGAGCGTCGGCACGGCCCAGGCGCGGTCCGCGACCGCGCTGCTCAGCCCGGTGCTCGCGAGCCAGGCACTCCACGCCTTAAAGGTCAACACTTTGGCTCTCTCCTTCGACCGCCCGCCTGCCTCTTGCGGCTCGCTTCCTCAATGACTCGATGGGCTTGGACTGAAGCTCCATCGAGACCGGCCCTTTCATCCTCTAATGACCAACGACCGCGCGTCATGTCCTTTACGGTTGCGAACGCGTTACAGTAACCTCGGCCGCGCTTGCCGATACTTGCCAACATCAGTGTCCGTGGGCTTCGCTGTCCATATGCGCCAGCACCGCGTCCGGGTAACGACCGCCCTTGATCGCGTCGGCGGGCGCAGCGCGCTCGATCTCGGCGAGCTCATCGGGGGACAGCGTCACCGCCAGGCTGCCGAGCGCCTCGGTCAGCCGGTCGCGGCGACGCGCGCCGATCACCGGGACGATGTCGGTGCCCTGCGCGAGCACCCAGGCGATGACGATCTGCGCCACGCTGACCCCCTTGGACGCGGCAAGCGCGCGCAGCGCCTCGACCAGGTCGAGATTGGCTTCGACATTACCTTGCTGAAAGCGCGGAGTGCGGGTCCGCATGTCGCCCGCTTGCGACGCGTCAGTGCGCCAGTGACCGCTGATCAACCCACGCGCGAGCACGCCATAGGCGGTTATCCCGACCCCGAGCTCGCGCGCAACTGGCAGGATGGCGTCCTCGATCCCGCGCGAGATCAGCGAATACTCGATCTGCAGATCGCAGACGGGATGCACCGCGACCGCGCGCCGCAGCGTGCCCGCGCCGATCTCAGACAGGCCGATCTGACGGATATAGCCCGCCTTCACGAGATCAGCCATCGCGCCGATTGTGTCCTCGATCGGGGTGTCGGGGTCGAGGCGCGACGGGCGGTAGATGTCGAGATAGTCGACGCCGAGCCGTTTGAGCGAATAGCTGAGAAAGTTGGCGATCGACTTGGGCCGGCTGTCGTTGCCGATGATCGCCCCTGAGGGATCGCGCAGATTGCCGAACTTGACGCTCAGCTGATAGCTGTCGCGCGGCACGCCCTTCAGCGCCTCCGCGATCAGCTGTTCATTGTGGCCCATGCCGTAGAAATCGCCGGTGTCGATCAGCGTCACGCCGCTATCCAGCGCGGCGTGGATCGTGGCGATGCTCTCCGCCCGGTCGGCGGGGCCGTACATCCCCGACATCCCCATGCAGCCGAGCCCGATCGCGGACACTTCGGGGCCGGTACGGCCGAGCGTGCGTTGTTCCATCGTCATCCTCGTTCCCGATTGAACGTTCGTGAGCCCACCGCTCAGAACTTGATGAACCCGTCCTCGGGTGCCTTGCTGGAAAAGGCGCTGGCGTTCTCGAAGCAGGATGCGTCGTCGAGTATCTCCCACTCGCGGCTCTTCTTGCGGTCGAAGATGTTGGTGGTCGTCACGGGCTCGGTGAACGCCTTGTCGTCGTACATTGTGATACGCGCGTGCAGCTTGTCCGGGGCGACCCGCTCCAGCGTCCATTTGAGGTGGATCGCGTCGCTGTGCGGATCGCGCAAGCCGTCGATCGGCGTCCGGTCATTGATCCCGACCGTGTCGATGAACAGCGTGTCATCGACCCAGTAACCGATCGAATGCCCGTTGAAGCTGGGCTTCATGTCCTTGGGGTGGCCGCGGCCGTCGGTCCAGATTGTGATCGGAAACGTCCCGAACTTGAAGATCGTCACCTCGCCCGGAGTTTGCACGATCTCGTCCGGGTAGTTGACGTTGGTCAGCATCACCGGCAGCCCGAACGGGAGACAGCGAGAGCCGATATCGCCCAGCGCCTTGCCGGTCTTGGTGGCGGCGGCGCGCTCTTCCACGATCTTGCGATAAGCCGGCGTGTAGGGGAGCGGCCACGGGGTGAGGTAAAGCGGCGGACGACCGTCCGCGGTCTTGCCCGAATTGTTCGCGGGCGGTTGCCCCGGCACGGCCATCGCGGTCCCGAGCCACAGGCCGGAGATGTCGGGCGCTTTCGCATCGCCGTCAAAGGACACGCCGCGCGGTGGCCATTGCTGCTCCGACGCCGTCTGGGCGACGCCCGTCGTGCTCAGCATCGCCGCCGCAAGGACTAGGCCGCACCCGATCTGGTTCACCGTCCTGGTCATGCCACCTCCCCGTACTCGTTCAGCGTCATTCCGCCGTCCATCCGCCATCGACGAGCAGCGACGTGCCGGTGACCATCGCCGACGCATCCGACGCCAGATAAAGCGCCGCGCCCATCAGGTCCTCGACCCGGCCGATGCGGCCGAGCTTGATCTTGCCGAGCACGCTCGCCTTGAAGGCGGGGTCGTCGAAGAACGGCCGGGTCATCGGCGTTTCGATAAAAGTCGGCGCGATCGTGTTCGAGCGGATGCCGTGCGCGGCAAGATCGAGCGCGATCGCCTTGCTCATCCCCTCCAGCGCCCATTTCGACGCGCAATAGAGCGAGCGGTTCGGCCCGCCGACATGCCCCATCTGCGAGCCGATGTGGATCAGGCTGCCGCCGACCCCGTCCGCCAGCATTCGCCGCGCGCAGCCTTGCGCGACGAAGAACGCCGCCTTGACGTTGAGGCCGAGCACCGCGTCGTAATCCGCCTCGCTGACGTCCTGCATCGGCTTGGGGCGGTTGGTGCCCGCATTGTTGACCAGCACATGGAAAGCGGGCCGTTCGGTGAAGAACCGCTCGGTCGCTTGCAGGTCACCGACGTCGAGCATCGCGGCCTCCGCTTCGCCGCCCGCCGCGCGGATCGCCTCGGCCCCGGCCTCGATCTCCCCCGCGGTGCGCGCGAGCAGGGTGACCTGCGCGCCGCCCTCGGCCAGCGCCGCCGCCAGTGCCAGCCCGATCCCGCGCCCCGCGCCCGTCACCGCCGCGCGACGACCGTCGAGCCGGAAGCTAGGCGTGCGCGGCAACGGATCGGGTGGAACGTCAGCCATCCACGCGCGTCCGCTCGCTCGGCTCGGCGGTGCCCGCATAGGGCACGTTGCGCCCGCCATGGCGACGGACGCGAATGTTCGCCTGTTCGCCATGCCCGGCAAAGCCTTCGAGCGCGCACAATCGCGAGCAATATTCGCCGATCAGCGTCGAGGCCTCGTCGGTCAGCACACGCTGATAGGTACAGGTCTTGATGAACTTGCCGACCCACAGCCCGCCCGTATAGCGCGCCGCCTTTTTGGTCGGCAGCGTGTGGTTGGTGCCGATCACCTTGTCGCCATAGGCGACGTTGGTACGGTGCCCCAGGAACAGCGCGCCATAGTTGGTCATGTGCGCGAGGAAATAGTCGGGGTCGCGCGTCATCACCTGGACGTGTTCGGAGGCGATCTCGTCGGCGACGCGCACCATCTCCGCATCGTCCTCGGCCACGATCACCTCGCCGAAGCTTTCCCACGCCCGGCGGGCATGGTCGGCGGTTGGCAGCACCTCGAGCAACCGCTCCACCCAGCGCATCGTGTCCTCCGCGAGCTTGCGGCTGGTGGTGAGCAGGATGGCGGGCGAGTCCGGCCCGTGTTCCGCCTGGCCGAGCAGGTCGGTCGCGCACAACTCGCCGTCCGCGCCGATCTCGTCGGCGATTACCAGCGTCTCGGTCGGCCCCGCGAACAGGTCGATGCCGACGCGCCCGAACAGCTGGCGCTTGGCCTCCGCGACGAACGCGTTGCCCGGCCCGACCAGGATGTCGACCGGCGCGATCGACTGCGTGCCCAGCCCCATCGCCGCGACCGCCTGGATCCCGCCGAGGCAATAGATCTCGTCCGCGCCCGCCATCGCCTGCGCGGCGACGATCGCGGGCGCGGGTCGGCCGTTGAACGGCGGCGCGCAGGTGACGACGCGTGGAACGCCCGCGACCTTGGCGGTGATCACGCTCATGTGCGCGGATGCCAGCAGCGGGTATTTGCCGCCGGGCACGTAACAGCCCGCGGCATTGAGCGGCAGGTGCTTGTGGCCGAGCACGACGCCGGGCAGCGTCTCGACCTCCACGTCGGTCATGCTGTCGCGCTGCACCTGCGCGAAGTTGCGCACCTGCGCCTGCGCGAACTCGATGTCGTGGATGTCCTGCGGCGACAGCTGGTCGATGCACGCCTGGATCTCGTCCGCGGTCAGGCGATAGCTGTCGCGGTCCCACCGGTCGAAGCGCACCGACAGTTCGCGGACCGCGTCGTCGCCGCGCCGCTCGATATCCGCGAGAATGGCCTCGACCGTGTCGCGCACCTGCTTGTCGTTGGTCGCCTTCGCCTCGGCGGTAGCACCGCGCTTCAACCAGGTGGCCATCGCTGTTCATACTCCTGTCAAGTCGCCGCGAAGCGGCGGAGGCTCGCTCCGTCATCGCTCGCATCCCGCCAATGCAGGGTTATCGCGTCGTTCCAGGCGCGACAAGCCGTGAACGGCTGGCCAGCCCCCTTTGGCGAGCAGCCGACAAGAGCTGGAGGCTATCTACCAGACCGGCGCGTGTTCTCGTCAAGAGTGCCGGGTATCACCCCCGACGATTTCGTATCACCTGGCCTCCGGTTATAACTTGAGTTGC
>CAXSEO010000128.1:0-6763 GCA_964235525.1 uncultured Sphingomonas sp.
CGCTCATTCGGCGCGCTCCTGCGAGATGCGATAGATGTTCCGGAACGCCGCCGCCGTGGCGAGGACGAGCAGGATCAGCATCATCCAGGGAAACGTGCCGAACAGGCGATCGAGCACCCAGCCGATCAGTCCGCCGCCCAACGGCGCCCCGATCAGCTCGGCGAGCACGCGCGAGCCTTGCGCATAGCCCTTTGCGGGCGGCCGCGATGGACCGCCGACACGCGCCCTCTCCGCCGCACGCGCGCTGGCGATGCGACTGTCGAGGTCATCGCTTGAGCGAGGATCGGCCAACGTTATCCACTTGGATCAGAACAACAAAAAGCCGCCACGCGGGCGACCAACGCGGACCGGATAGCCCTGCGCTTGGGAGGCGTTTAGGAACGGGGTGCGGTCGAGTCAACCGTGGCCGACCCGCGCTCGCGAGGCTGGCGGTCGTCACCGACCCGCGATACCATTTGCGCCATGGCCGACGCCGACGCTACCGCCGACCTCGTCGGCCACCGCTCCCGCCTGCGCGGCCGGCTGCTCGCCAAGCGCGGGGGCGAGGCGCTGCTTGACCATGAGCTGATCGAATATCTGCTGATGACCGCGATCCCGCGCCGCGACACCAAGCCGCTCGCCAAGGCGCTGTTGCGCGAGTTCGGCGGCATCGGCGCGCTGTTCGCCGCCGACGCGGAAGCGCTCCAGCGCATCGACGGCATGGGCGAGACCAGCGCCGCCGCGATCCGCATCGTCGCCGCCTGCGCGCTGCGGATGTTGCAAGCGGAGACGACGGCGCGCCCAGTGCTGGCCAATTGGCAGGCGCTGCTCGATTACCTGCGCGCCGACATGGCTCACCACGCGGTCGAGCGGGTGCGCGTGCTCCACCTCAACACCAGGAACATGCTGATCCGCGACGAGGTGATGGGCGAAGGTACGATCGACGAAGCGCCGGTGCAGGTGCGCGAGGTGATCCGCCGCGCGATCGACCTCGGCTCGGCGGCGATCATCCTGGTCCACAACCACCCAAGCGGCGACCCCTCGCCCAGCCGCGCCGACATCGACCTCACCCGCGCGATCGCCGCCGCGGGCAAGCCGCTCGGCATCGCGGTCCACGACCACCTGATCATGGGCGCGCAGGGGCATGTGAGTTTGCGGGCGAAGGGGTTGATCTAGACACCCTTCACCGAGTGGCACTCGATCGGTAGAGCCCGTCCATGATCCCTCGCTATTCCCGTCCCGCCATGACCGCGATCTGGTCGGCCGAGACCCGCTTCCGCATCTGGTTCGAGATCGAGGCGCACGCGACCGACGCGCTCGCCGACCTCGGCGTCGTACCGCGCGCGGCGGCGGAGGCGCTGTGGCGCTGGTGGGCGACAAGCCCGGCGATCGACGTGGACGCGATCGACGCGATCGAGGCGGTGACGAAACACGACGTGATCGCCTTCCTGACCTGGGTGACGGAGCAGGTCGGACCGGAGGCGCGGTTCATGCATCAGGGCATGACCTCGTCCGACGTGCTCGACACCTGCCTTGCAGTGCAGCTCGCGCGCGCGTCGGATCTGCTCATCGCCGACGTGGACGCGCTGCTGGCGGTGCTCGAACGCCGCGCGCGCGAGCACAAGCTGACACCGACGATCGGCCGTAGCCACGGCATCCATGCCGAGCCGGTGACGTTTGGCCTCAAGCTCGCCTACGCCCATGCCGAGTTTGCCCGCGCGCGGTTGCGGCTCGTCAACGCGCGCGTCGACATCGCCACCTGCGCGATCTCGGGCGCGGTGGGCACCTTCGCCAACATCAATCCCGCGGTGGAGGCCCATGTCGCCGCCAAACTGGGCCTTGCCGTCGAGCCGGTCTCGACGCAGGTGATCCCGCGCGACCGCCACGCGATGTTCTTCGCGACGCTGGGCGTGGTCGCCGGCTCGGTCGAGCGGCTCGCGACCGAGATCCGGCACCTGCAACGCACGGAGGTGCTGGAGGCGGAGGAGTATTTCAGTCCCGGGCAGAAGGGCAGCTCGGCGATGCCGCACAAGCGCAACCCGGTGCTGACCGAGAACCTGACCGGGCTCGCGCGGATGGTGCGCGGCTATGTCACCCCCGCGCTGGAGAATGTCGCGCTGTGGCATGAACGCGACATCAGCCATTCGTCGGTGGAGCGGTATATCGGGCCCGACGCGACGATCACGCTCGACTTCGCGCTGGCGCGGCTGACCGGCGTGGTCGACAAGCTGCTCGTGTACCCTGAGCGGATGCGGCGCAATCTCGACCGGATGGGCGGGCTGGTCCATTCGCAGCGGGTGCTGCTCGCGCTCACGCAGGCGGGGGTGAGCCGCGAGGACGCGTACCGGCTGGTGCAGCGCAACGCGATGCGCGTATGGGAGAGCGACGGGGCGCTGAGCCTCGCCGAGCTGCTGAAGGTGGACCCGGAGGTCGCGGCCGCGCTGACGCCCGAGCAGATCGAGGCGGAGTTCGACCTTGGCTATCATCTGAAGCACGTCGACACGATCTTCGAGCGAGTGTTCGGCGCGAGCTGAGGCGCGGCCACGCCCGCGCCGGTGCGCGAGTTGCACAAGCAAGCCTGGACAAGGGGTCCCCGCAAGGTATCACTTTGCGGGGTGCCCCGGTCGGGCGGGCATCGGCCCGACCCGTCCGGCGGCGGGTTTGCCGTCGTCGCGCCCGCGCTCGTACATGCCTACCTACACCTGTGGCCTAAACGCGGCACCGTGTCGCAATCGCGCCACATAGCTGCAAATGCTGCAACTGCGAACGCAAGCAACAATGTTGCGCGCTTCGGCAACAAAGCCCATCTCGATCCTGCCGGCAACGGAGCCGGTTCGGAGACCAACATGCGCCATCTGGAAACGCTCACCGGCGGTCTGTTCGCCGTGGCGACCATCGTGCTGGCGGTCGAGGCGATCATCGCCTTCTGACGCCCAGCCCATCCGCCCTCTCTCGCGAGGGGGCGGTCAGGGCGGGGGTGCTACTCCGCCGCCATCCGGTCCGCGACATCGACCAATGATTTCAGCGCCGCGACATGCCCGCGAAACGCCGCGCGCCCGGCCCGCGTCGCCGCCGCCCACGTTCTCACCCGACCGCCCGTCGCCGCCTTGCGAAGCGTGACATAGCCCGCCTCGGTCAGCGCGGACAGATGCTTGGACAATACCGAGTCGCTGACCCCGGTGGCCGAGCGCAGCAACGCGAACTCCGCATCCTGCACCTCCGCCAGCATCGCCATCACCTGCAATCGCGCGGGTGGGTGAATGACGGGGTCGAACCCGCTCATACCACGGCCAGCATCTCGCGACGGAACACGCGCGCCCATCCGCGGCTCGCCGCATAACCGAACGGCACCGCCGCCGCCCCCATCACCAGCGACGGCCAGACAAGGCCGTGCTCGTCGGAGAGCCAGCTACCAAGCATGTATGCCGATAGTATCACCGCCAACATCGCGAACGTCACCTTGCGGGTACGGCCCTTGCGGTAGCCGTTGACGAACATGCCCGTCCGTCGTCGGTCCCACTGTACGATCAACACGATCGCGCATAGCAATACGGCCAGGGCCGCCATTCGCAACGCGAACGGCAGCGCGGGCGAAACGACATAACCACCGATCACCGCCGCGAAAGCCAGATGCCGCGAAGGTGGGCACTCGCACGCGGCCAGTACACGCTCACGCCCGTGCCGGACGGCGGCGAGCGCCTCGGCGGGATCATTCAGGACATCGGTCATCGGCATTTCCCTTTCCACTACGGAAAGAGTAGCCGATGGCTTTCCGAGTCGTCAAGTCACAATTTTCCAAGCCGGAAAACGATCACTCGCCCGCGAACACGCCCTTGAGCTTGGCGAAGAACCCCTGGCTGCGCGGGCATTCGTCGCCCGTCTCGGTTTCGCGGAACATTTCCAGCAGCTCGCGCTGGCGGGTCGACAGCCGGGTCGGCGTCTCCACCTCGACCTGGATCACGAGGTCGCCCATTCCGCGCCCTTGCAGCACGGGCATCCCCGCGCCGCGCTGGCGCAGCTGCTTGCCCGACTGGATACCTGCCGGAAGCCTGATCTCGTGCGTCCGCCCGTCAAGCCCCGGGATCGCGAGCGATCCGCCCAGCGCGGCGGTGGTGAAGCTGACCGGCGCGCGCGCGAACAAGGTCGTGCCCTCGCGCTCGAACAGCGCGTGCCGCTTGACATGGAGAAAGATGTAGAGGTCCCCCGGCGGCGCGCCGCGCGCACCCGCCTCGCCCTCCCCCGCCAGCCGGACGCGCGTGCCCTCGTCGACGCCGGGCGGGACGTTGACCGCCAGCGTCTTGGTCTTCTCGACCCGCCCGTCGCCGCGGCAATCCGGGCACGGGTCGGCGATCACCTCGCCCGAGCCGTGGCACACCGGGCAGGCGCGCTCGACGACAAAGAAACCCTGTTGCGCGCGCACCTTGCCGTGCCCCGCGCAGGTCTTGCACGTCTTGGCGGCGGTGCCGGGCCGCGCGCCCGACCCGTGACAGGTGTCGCACGGCGCCGACACATCAACGGTCACCTCGATCGAGCTGCCGTGATAGGCGTCCTCCAGCGTGATCTCCAGATCATAGCGAAGGTCCGCGCCGCGCCGCTGCTGACGCCCGCCGCCGCCCTGCCGTCCGCCCATGAACTCGCCGAACACGGACTCGAAGATGTCGGAGAAGCCGCCGAAGTCCTGCGCGCCCGCACCGCCGTTGCCCTGGAACGCGGCATGGCCGTAGCGGTCATAGGCGGCGCGTTTCTGCGGGTCCTTGAGGACCTCATACGCCTCGCTAACCGCCTTGAACCGGGCCTCGGAGTCCTTGCAGCCCGCGTTGCGATCCGGGTGAAACTTCATCGCCAGCTTGCGATACGACGACTTCAGGGTCGTATCGTCGGCGGTGCGCTCGCATTCGAGCAACTCGTAATAGTCGATCTGGGTGCTCATGACGTTCCCTCCCTCTCCCCGTCAGGGGAGAGGGCCGGGGAGAGGGGCAGTGTGCGATGCGGACACCTCCATACTCCCCTCTCCCTTCCGCAGCCTTCGGCTGCTCCTTCCCTTTCCCCTGAAGGGGAGAGGGCACCGAGCTTATTTCTCGTCGACTTCGGAGAACTCCGCGTCGACCACGTCCTCGTGACCGGCCTCGCCGCCTTGCGCCGCGCCGCCGGTGGGCGAGGCCTCGGCCTGCGCCTGCTTCTCGTAGATCGCCTGGCCTAGCTTCATCGCCACCTGCGCGAGCGCCTGTGACTTGGCGGTCATGCGGTCGGCATCACCGCTTTCCACCGCCGACTTGGCCTCGGCCACCGCCGCCTCGATCTCGCCCTTGAGCGAAGCATCGACCTTGTCGCCATTGTCGGCGAGCTGGCGCTCGGTGGAGTGGATCAGGCTCTCGGCGTTATTCTTCGATTCAGCGCCCGCGCGCCGTTTCTTGTCCTCGTCAGCGAACTTCTCCGCGTCGCGGACCATCTGCTCGATGTCGTTGTCGCTAAGACCGCCCGAGGCCTGGATGCGGATCTGCTGCTCCTTGCCCGTGCCCTTGTCCTTGGCCGACACGTTGACGAGGCCGTTGGCGTCGATGTCGAACGTCACCTCGATTTGCGGCACCCCGCGTGGCGCGGGCGGGATGCCGACCAGATCGAACTGACCGAGCAGCTTGTTGTCCGCCGCCATCTCCCGCTCGCCCTGGAACACGCGGATCGTCACCGCGCCCTGGTTGTCGTCGGCGGTGGAGTAGGTCTGCGCCTTCTTGGTCGGGATGGTGGTGTTGCGGTCGATCATGCGCGTGAACACCCCGCCCAGCGTCTCGATGCCCAGCGACAGCGGGGTCACGTCGAGCAGCAGCACGTCCTTGACGTCGCCCTGCAGCACGCCCGCCTGGATTGCCGCGCCCATCGCCACCACCTCATCGGGGTTGACGCCGGTGTGCGGTTCCTTGCCGAAGAAGCTCTTCACCACGTCGCGCACCCGCGGCATCCGCGTCATGCCTCCGACCAGCACCACCTCGGCGACATCGCCCGCCTTGATACCCGCATCGGCCAGCGCCTTGCGGCACGGCTCCAGAGTGCGGTTGATCAGATCCTCGACCAGCTTTTCCAGGTCCGAGCGGGTAATCTGGCGAACCAGATGCTTGGGCCCGTTCTGGTCGGCGGTGATGAAGGGCAGGTTGACCTCGGTCGACGCGGCGGAGCTCAGCTCGATCTTCGCCTTTTCGGCGGCTTCCTTGAGCCGCTGGAGCGCCAGCTTGTCCTTGGTGAGGTCGATCCCCTCGTCCTTCTTGAACCCGTCGGCGAGGTACTGGACGATCTTGCTGTCGAAATCCTCGCCGCCGAGGAAGGTGTCGCCGTTGGTCGCCTTGACCTCGAACACGCCGTCGCCGATCTCAAGCACCGAGATATCGAACGTACCACCGCCAAGGTCATAGACCGCGATCGTTTTGCCGTCCTGCTTCTCCAGCCCGTAGGCGAGCGCGGCCGCGGTCGGCTCGTTGATGATGCGGAGCACTTCCAGCCCCGAGATCTGGCCCGCGTCCTTGGTCGCCTGTCGCTGCGCGTCGTTGAAGTACGCAGGGACGGTGATGACCGCCTGGGTCACGGTCTCGCCAAGGTAGCTCTCCGCGGTTTCCTTCATTTTCTGCAGGATAAAGGCGCTGATCTGCGACGGCGAGTAATCCTTGCCGCCCGCCGACACCCACGCGTCGCCGTTCGGCCCGCGCGCGATCTTGTAGGGCACCAGCGCGGTGTCCTTCTGGGTCACCGGGTCGTCGAAGCGGCGGCCGATCAGCCGCTTGACCGCGAAGATGGT
>CAXSEO010000129.1:0-6711 GCA_964235525.1 uncultured Sphingomonas sp.
TTCATCGCGGCGGGACGGAGGAGCGACTAACGGCTGAACTCGTTCCTATCCGGGCAGCCGCGCACTGGCCTGGTAATTGCGCACCTATCCGGAGAGCCTCCATGCTGATCCCAAGTCGGACCAACACCGCCGTCCTGTTCCTCGATCTCCAGGAACAGATCGTTCAGCGTAGCCGGACGGTGCCGGTCGACAAGCTGCGCCGGACGGCAGGGGCGCTGGCGAAGCTGGCGGCGCTGCACCGCGTGCCCGTGTTCCTGTCCGACGTGCCGTCGCGTGGGGCGTTTCTCGACGAGGTTCTGGCCCCGCTCGGCAACCCGCAGCCGCGGCCGCGCACCGACACTTCCGCGTTCGCCGACGCGGGGCTGGTCGCGGCGCTGGAAGAGACCGGCCGACGCGTACTGATCCTGGCGGGCGTCGCAAGCGAGATCGTGGTCCAGCGCACCGCGCTCGCCGCGCTGGCGGCGGGCTACGAGGTGGAGGTCGCGGTGGATGCGTCGGGCGGCATCGACGCGCGCACGGAGGAAGCGGCGTGGCGCCGTGTCGTGCAGGCGGGCGGCGCGACGACGTCGGTGATCACCTTCGCGGCCGAGCTGGTGGAGAACTTCGCCACCGAGATCGGGGGGCAGACGATGAGCATCGCCCATGAGGCGATGGGCTGAGCGGGGGCGGTCGCCTCAGATTTGTAGGCGCGTCGTTACAGCAATTTCCCGGCGGGCGCGCCGGCGGCGAAGCCGCCGTCGGACGAGTTCCGCTGCGCGGCCTCGCCGTCCGGGTCGATAGCTGCGCTACGCGCACCGGCGCGGACGTGGCCGCGCCTGCTATCTTCCCTGCACCCGCCACCGCCTGATCGTGCGCGTGATCATGTCTGCCTCCCCGCCCGTCTCCCGCCACAGCTCGGAGAACAGCGGATCGCCCGACGCCGGGCGCTTCGCTTCCTCCAGCCCGTCGAACGCGACCCGGATCGGGATGCCCACGCCCTCGCCGCAGATGATGCACTCGCGGTTGCGGAGCGCGGGGATCGCGTCGAGGAAGCCGCGCGCGCCTTCGGGCATCGCCGCGCGGACATAGGCCTGGTCGCGCTCGTTGTTGAGCCGCATCGCGATGATGGTGCCGCATTGCGACAGCACGCCCTCCGCGAGGTCCGACGGCCGTTGCGTGATGAGGCCCAGGCTGACGCCGTATTTGCGCCCTTCCTTCGCGATCCGCCCGAGGATGCGCCCTACCGACGACCCGTCCGCGTTGCGATCGTTCGGGATGTAGCGGTGCGCTTCCTCGCAGACGAGCAGGATCGGCCGCTGCGCCTCGTTGCGCGACCAGATCGCATAATCGAACACCATCCGCGCCAACACCGCGACCACCACCGAGGTGATCTCGCTCGGCACCCCCGACACGTCGATGATCGAGATCGGCTTGCCGTCGCCCGGCAGGCGAAAGATGCGGCTGATGAACCCCGCCATCGTGTCCGCGACCAGCATCCCGGAGAACATGAACCCGAAGCGCGGGTCCGCCTTCACTTCCTCGATCTTGGTCTTGAGCCGGAGGTAGGGCGCGGTGTCGCCCGCGCGGTCCATCTTGCCCATCTCGAGCTGGATCAGGTTGGTGAGGTCGCTGAGCAGGTACGGGATCGGCGCGTCCACCGTCAGCTTGGGGATTTCCTGCCCGATCCGGTTCTTGCCGCGCGCGGCGAGCAGGCATTTGGCCAGGATGTCCGCGTCGATCTGCCGCTCGGAGCCCGAGCTGGTGACGAACACCTCGCAATGCTCCTCGAAGTTCATCAGCCAGTACGGCATCTGCAGGTTGGACACGTCGAACAGCGCGCCGTTACTCTTGAACGCCTGGCTGTATTCACCGTGCGGGTCGATCATCACGATGTGGCCCTGCGGCGCGAGCTCGCAGATGCGGTGGAGGATCAAAGCAGCGCTGGTCGACTTGCCGGTGCCGGTCGAGCCGAGCAGCGCGAAATGCTTGCCCAGCATCGCATCAACATACAGCGCGCCCCTGATCTCGCGGGTCGGATAGACGGTGCCGACCTCGATATGCGCGCGATCGTCGGCGGCGTATATCTGTTTAAGGTCGGCGGTGGAGACCGGGTAGACCCTGCCGCCCGGGGTCGGATAGCGCGTCACGCCGCGGCGGAAATTGTAGAGCTTGCCCGTCAGCCGCTCCTCGTCGCCCTCGCCGAGGAAGTCGACCTGCGCGAGCGCGCGATCCGGGTCGTTGTCGGCAAGCTTCAATGAGCGGATGCTCGCGATCAGCCAGCTCGCGCCGACGCGGACCTTGACCTGGCTGCCGACCTGGCCACCGCTCGCGACTACCGGGTCGGGGTCGTCCGCCAGCGCGTCGAGCGTGGCGAGGTCGAGCAGCACCTGGCTGCCCGCGCCGCCGATCGCCTGCACCGCCCCCAGATGCGCGAGCGTCCCCGCCGGGTTGGCGTTAGCAAAGGCCGATCGGCCGGATAGTTCGATCATCGGCCGCTGCCCTTCCCGCTAGTCACGCGACCGACATGGCGGACGGAGGGTTAAGGAGAGCCTAGCGCCGTCCCGCGACCCACCCCGCGCCCCAGCCGAGCAACACCGCCAGCCCCACCGCGACCAGGCCATAGCTCAGCGGATCGCGCTCCGCCGCGCGCGCGACGAACCGCTCGAGCCCCGACTTGCGCACCTCGATCCCGCGCGTCGCGACCGCCAGCACATGACCGTCGCGGATCAGGAACGTCTCGGCGGTGAAGCGTCCCACCGGCACCCGCGCCGGAATGCGGACGCGCGCGCGGTAGAGCACGCCCTCGCTGATCTCGACCGCGTGCGGCGCTTCGTAATAGAGCCCGGCGCGGCGTTTCTGCTCGATCAACCCGCGCTGGAACCGGTCCTGCTCGTCGGCCGACGCGGACGAGGCGGGTGACAGCTGCAGCCCGTCGACGCCGAGTTCGTACACCGCGCGGGTGCGCTCGTCGAGCAAGCGCGCGAGCGGGCGCGACGAGGCGACCGCGTAGAAGCTGGGGGCCGAGCGGTACCGCAGCCGCGCGGCGTTGACCCAGATGCCCGCCACCTTCTCCTTCTTGCGGACGAGGATGGATTGCGTCGGCCCCTTGACCACCACCGCCACGTCGGCGGCGTCGCCGCGCCCCGGCACCCGCCCGCCGGGGTACAGGATCGCGCCGAACAGCAGCAGGTCCGCGCCGGTGAAGCTGTAGGCGATCTGGATGTCGCGCTGCGACACATCGGGGACGAGCACCGGCTTGGCCTGCGCCAGCAGCAATGGGGCCGCGAGCGCGAGCGCGCCCGCCCTCATGACAGCTCGACCGAGTAAAGGTCGTCCGGCCGCCAGGTCAGCCCGACGAAGATCCGCGCCATGACCGCCAGCACGATCAGCGCCAGCGCGAGGCGGAGGTACTCGGGCTTGACCCTGGACGCGAACCGCGCGCCGAGCTGCGCGCCGACCACCGAGCCGACCAGCAACAGCACCGCCAGCACCATGTCCACCGCCTTGGTGGTTACCGCATGGACCAGCGTCGCGGCGGCGGTGACGAACAACGTCTGGAACAGGCTGGTGCCCACCACGACCTGCGTCCCCATCCCGAGCAGGTACAGCATCGCGGGCACGAGGATGAACCCGCCGCCGACGCCGAGCAGGATGGTCAAGATGCCGACGAGGAAGCCGAGCAGCAACGGCGCGAGCGGGGAAATGTAGAGGTTCGAGCGATAGAAGCGGGTGCGAAACGGCAAGGCGGCGATCAGCGGGTGGTGGCGGCGCTTGGCGGGCGGCGGCGGGCGGTGGCCCCGGGCGACGCGGATCGCCCCCATCGACTCGCGCAGCATCAGGCCGCCGATTGTGCCGAGCAGCACGACGTAAACCACCGCGATCACCGTATCGATCTGCCCGGTCGCCTGCAAAAGCCGGAACAACCATCCCCCTGCCAGCGAGCCCGCCGCGCCGCCCGCGACCAGCACCACGCCCATCTTCACGTCGACGCCCCGACGGCGGAAATGCGCGAACACGCCGGACACGCTCGCGCCCGTCACCTGGCTGGCGGCGGAGGCGGCGGCGACGGTGGGCGGGATGCCGTAAACGATCAGCAACGGGGTAGTGAGGAATCCCCCGCCGATCCCGAACATCCCCGACAACAGCCCGACGACCAGCCCCAACCCGACGATCACGAGCGCGTTCACCGACAGGTTGGCGATGGGGAGGTACACGTCCATGCGCCCGCCGGACTAGCCCCAAGGCGCGGGCGGGGGAACCTTAGAAGTCGGTGCCGAGCGTCAGCGCAGGGCCGGAGCCGGGCAGCGCGCTCCCCGCCACGCGCTCGCGCCAGTCGAGCGTCAGGCGCAGGCTGTGCCGCGCAACGGGCACCGATGCGCCGAGACTGGGGCCGATGTCGACGCGCGATGCCCCGCGCTGCGCCCCGCCCCATGCGCCGACGCCCAGGTCGAGACGGAGCGGACCCTTGCTCAGCGGGTGCGCGACGCGGGCCGCTCCATCTGCGAAGGGCTCGATCCGATCGCGCTTGACCGCGCCCGCCTCCCCATAGGCCTCGAGGCGGAATCCGGCGGCGACCGGGGTCGGGTTGAGGCCGCCGATCGCGAACAGCGCCGGGCCACCGCGCCCGCCGTCGAGCGGCACGCGCTGTTCGGCGATCAGCGTGACCGGCGCGCGCGTTGGTCGCCACGCGACGCCCAGCGCCGCTTCGCGACCCGGCCCGCTGAGCGGCGCGGAGACGCGGGCCGTCAGCGCCAGCCGTCGCGCCGCGTCGAGTGCGTAGGACACCCGCACCCCCGCCTGCGCCCCGCCGAGTTGTGACACCGGGGCCGCGCCGATCGCGCCCGTACCGCCGCGCGCCAGCGCCCAAACGCTCGCGCTCCAGCGCGAAGGCGCGCGCGGGAGGACCGGGGCGGTGCCGGGGAGCAGGGGCGGGGCCACGCTCGCGAGCGTGGTAGAGTCAGTCGCGGCGGCGACGGCTGCCCCCACGACTGGAGAGCGGCTCGGGGCATCTAACGCGACGCTCGGGCGAAGCACGCGGGCTGGTGTCGCCGTGGCCGCCTTTGTCCACGCAACCCGTATCAGTCCCGTCGGCGAGATATGCTCTGCTCTCGCCACACTGGCATGCGCCGCCGTCGCCGCCTGAGCGCGGGCTACCATCGGGATCGCGACCGGCACCGGCCACAGCATCCAGGCGCGCAGCATCGTCCACCCGCCGAGCACGCCGACCAGGAAGCGGAGCGGCCGACCCGCTCCCGTCACGGCTGCCCGGCTCCGCCGAGTTCCGCGGGGAAAGCGTGCGCGGTCTTGTCCCAGCGCAGCGGCTCCCCGCGCAGCATCCTCACATAGCGGAGCAACGCGCGCCGCGCGGACAGCAGCGCGATCAGGTTGCCGACCACCATCCGCGGCACCGACCACGCGGCTTCACGCCAGCCATAAGCCCGCCCCGTACACGCCGCCCGCACCGCCGCGCGCCACAGCAGCAAGGCCGCGTTGACCTGTAGCAGCAGCGCCTCTCCGGCGGTGGGCGGCGCTGGCCGCGACCCCGCGACCCAGTGCAGCGCCAGCGACACCGGCCAGGTCAGCGCGGCGAGATAGGCGGCGCTGAGCACCAGCATCGCCGCCGGTCCGCGCCGGTCGCGCATCCGCATCCAATGGTCACCGAGTGCGAGCGGGCGCGCCCAGCCCGTCCGGTCCCACCCGGCGAGCGCGATGCCGATCATCCACCGCGTCTTCTGGCGCACCGCCGTCTCGAGCCGGTGCGGGAAATACTCGCGTACCGCGACCACCGCGCCGCCGGGGCGCTCCGCCACCCGCGCGAGCGTACCCGTCCCGCCCAGCGCCGCGACCCGCAACCCCAGCTCGTAATCCTCGCACAGGCTGCCCGCGTCGAACGGCGTCCCGTGCCGCGCAGCCACCGCTTCCAGCATTGGCAGCGTGATCGCGCAGCCCACGCCCGCGAGCGGCAGCCCCGCGCCGACCCGTTCGCGTACCGCCAGCGTTCTGGAATGGCTCTCGGCAAACTCGTCCGCCACAACGCCGGAGATCAGCCGGTGGCGCGGCTCGATCAGCGGCAGCACCGGGATCTGCACCACATCGCGGCGATCGAGCAGCGCATCGAACACGCGCAGCTCGGCGGGCGGGATCACGTCCTCGGCATCGTGGAGCACCACCGCGCGCGGGCGCTCGTCCGTCGTCGCCAGCGCGCGCCACAGCGTGTTGAGGCAATCCGCCTTGGTGGTCGGCCCGTCGCGCGCGCCCGGTATTATGTAGCAAGCGCACCAACGCGAGGGCGACCATCACCGCCCGCGATACGTCCGCCACGCTGCACGATGCCTTAGCGCAAAGGGCCTAAAGCGTGTCTGTTTCGATTTTGGCGGCGGTGCTGGCGCTAGGTGGCCCAGTTCCCCCGGTGAACGGTAGCTTTGACGTTGGCCTTTTCCCAGCGGCCGCATTCATCATAGAAGAAGGGATACTCCACGCCCTCGACAGATCGGCCAAAAACAAAAGCGGCATCGGTCCTATGCCAATCCTCGTCAAACCTAGTCTTATAAAATGCGCTTACAACTACAGCTATCAATCCGGTGGTTACCCCGTCCCTGTTAATACTCCACTCGATGAGTTCTCTAGAGGCTTCGCCGCCGCCTTGAAACGTATAGTCCCCGCTAGGAACGATCACAGACTGAGGTGGTCCCGCCTTCCTGGACAGTTTGGCGGCTGAGCTAAGCTAAACCC
>CAXSEO010000130.1:0-6706 GCA_964235525.1 uncultured Sphingomonas sp.
ACCCTCTCCTGCTTGCGGGAGAGGGCGAGGCCCGCTCGGCGCAAGCCGAGTGGGAGGGTGAGGGCCGGGTGTAGGTATCACCGTTGGACCCTCACTCTTCCGCCGACTGCGTCGGCTCCCTCCCTCTCCCGCAAGCGGGAGAGGGAACCGCAAGGGCTTCCCGCCTTAGCCGCTCCTGCCTATACCGCCCCCATGCAGCGGCTGGACGGCGCGGCGCCCGCGCCGGGCGAGCTCAGGGGCGGGGTGGTCGCACTCGGCAATTTCGACGGCTTCCACCTCGGGCATCAGGCGGTGGTCGGCCATGCCGTCGCGCTCGCCCGCGCGCAGGGCCGCCCCGCGTTGGTCGCGACGTTCGACCCGCATCCGGTGCGCTTCTTCCGCCCCGATACCCCGCCGTTCGGGCTGACCACGATCGAGCAGCGGCTCCAGCTGTTCGCGGCGGCGGGGGCGGACGCGGCGGTGGTGTTCCGCTTCGACGCCGCGCTCGCTGCGCTGGACGCAGGCGAGTTCGTGCGCGAGCGGCTGGTGGACCTGCTCGGGGTCGCGGCGGTGGTGACGGGGGAGGACTTCACCTTCGGCGCGCGGCGGAGCGGCGATGTCGGGGCGCTGGCCGCGCTTGGCGACGCGCACGGCTTCGCGCATGAGGCGGTAGGGCCGGTGTCGCTGGACGGCGCGCCGGTGTCGTCGAGCCGCATTCGCGCGGCGCTGCGCGACGGCGATCCGCGCGCGGCTGCGCGGCTGCTGACGCGGCCGTTCGCGGTCGCGGGAGTGGTGCAGCATGGCGACAAGGTCGGGCGCACGATCGGTTATCCGACCGCGAACCTCGACATGGGTGGGTATCTCAGGCCCGCCTACGGCATCTACGCGGTGCGCGGGCGGCTGGCGGACGGGCGGGTGCTCGACGGCGCGGCGAACCTCGGCGTACGGCCGCAGTTCGAGCCGCCCAAGGAGCTGCTCGAGCCGTACTTCTTCGACTTCGCGGGCGACCTGTACGGGCAGGCGCTCGAGGTGGAGCTGATTGAGTTCCTTCGCCCGGAGGCGAGGTTCGACGGGCTGGAGGCGCTGGTGGCGCAGATGGACCGCGATTGCGCGCGGGCAAGGGGAGTGTTGGCGGCGTCTTAGGCAGCGCCCCCACCCGTCACCCCGGCCTCGTGCCGGGGCCTGACGGTGTTCGCGTGATTGCGGGTGGAGGGGCCGCGGACCTGCGGAGTATACCCGCGACGCGTAAGCACGCGCGGATGGTTGGGCCCCGGAACAAGGCCGGGGTGACGAGGAAGGTACGCCGGGGTGACGTGCGACCGATCTGGCGATATGGCCCGGTGCCCATGACCGACGCTCCCGAAGCCCCGCGCGACTATCGCGACACCGTCTTCCTGCCCCGCACCGACTTCCCGATGAAGGCCGGGCTCGCCGCCAAGGAGCCCGCGATCCTGGAGCGGTGGGCGCGGATCGGCGTGTACCAGCGGCTGCGCGAACAGCGCGCGGGGCGGGAGCGGTTCATCCTCCACGACGGCCCACCCTACGCCAATGGCGACATCCATATGGGCCATGCGATGAACAAGGTGCTCAAGGACATCATCGTGCGCTCGCAGAGCCTGCTCGGCCGCGACGCGCCCTATGTGCCCGGCTGGGACTGTCACGGTTTGCCGATCGAGTGGAAGGTCGAGGAGGCGTATCGCGCCAAGAAGCAGAGCAAGGACGAGGTGCCGGTCGAGCAGTTCCGCGCCGAATGCCGCGCCTATGCCGCCAAATGGGTCGACGTGCAGCGCGAGGAGTTTCAGCGACTGGGGGTAATGGGCGACTGGGCCGACCCGTATCTGACGATGGACTTTGCTGCGGAGGCGGCAATCGTCGGCGAGCTGCTCAAGTTCGCCGAAAGCGGCCAGGTCTATCGCGGCGCGAAGCCGGTGATGTGGTCCCCCGTCGAACGCACCGCGCTTGCCGAGGCGGAGGTGGAATACGAAGACATAACCTCCACGCAGATCGACGTCGCGTTCGAGATCGTGGACGCTCCCAACGCGCCCGAGCTGGTCGGCGCGCACGCGGTGATCTGGACCACGACGCCGTGGACGATCCCGGTGAACCAGGCTTTGGCTTATGGGCCTGACATTGATTACTGGCTGTATTCTGACGGCGCGACGAACACTCTGATCGCGCTCGCGCTGGAGGAAGACTTTTTGACGCGAATCGTCGCGTCATTTCACCAACGCGACTTGAAGCCCCTCTCAGATGACGAGGCTGCCCGGCAAGCGGCTATCCGTGATACGTTCAATAAACCGCGTAAGATCATCAGAGGCTCGCAGCTCGCCGGTGCCACCGCCCGCCACCCGATGCACCACCTCGGCGGCTTCTTCGCCCGCCCGCGCCCGTTCCTCCCCGGCGACTTCGTCACCACGGACGCGGGGACCGGGCTCGTCCACATGGCCCCGGATCATGGCGAGGACGACTTCGAGCTGTGCCGCGCGCACGGGATCGAGCCGGTGTTCGCGGTCGACGGGGCGGGGATGTACCGCGCCGACTGGGCGTGGCTCGGCGGGCAGGGGAGCGTGATCAACAAGAAGTTCGTCGCGTCCGACGGGCCGATCTGCACGGACCTGCGCGCGGCGGGGGCGCTGCTGGCGGCGAGTGACGACTACGCGCACAGCTACCCGCATTCGTGGCGGAGCAAGGCGAAGCTGATCTTCCGCGCGACGCCGCAGTGGTTCATTCCGATGGATGCGCCTTCAAACCCCCTCCCGCTCGCGGGAGGGGGAGGGACTCGCTCGGCGCAAGCCGAGTGGGAGGGTGAGGGTCTTTCCGGGCGAGGGTTGGACGGGCAGACAGGCCCTCACCCCGACCCTCTCCCGCGAGCGGGAGAGGGGGAAGAAGGGAGCAACGCCCCCACCCTCCGCGATCTCGCGCTCGATGCCATCGGGCGCACCCGCTGGGTGCCCGCGCGCTCGGAGAACCGCATCCGGTCGATGGTGGAGGGCCGCCCCGACTGGGTGATCAGCCGCCAGCGCGCCTGGGGCGTGCCGATCGCGCTCTACGTCCACCGCCGCACGGGCGAGTATCTCGCCGACCCGGCCGTCAACGCGCGCATCGTCGAAGCCTTTCGCAAAGGCGGCGCGGATGCGTGGTTCACCGCCGACCATTTCGCGCTGCTAGGGGCGGACCACGACCTCACCGATTACGAGGTCGTCTCCGACATCCTCGACGTGTGGTTCGACTCGGGCTGCACCTACGTGTTCACGCTGGAGGCGCGCTACGGCGAGGGCACGCGCGCGGACCTGTATCTCGAAGGCTCCGACCAGCATCGCGGCTGGTTCCAGTCGTCGCTGCTGGAAAGCTGCGGCACGCGCGGGCACGCGCCGTACCGGGCGGCGTTGACCCACGGCTTCGCGCTCGACGACAAGGGTCGCAAGATGAGCAAGTCGCTCGGCAACGTCGTCGATCCGTTAAAGGTGATCGGCGAATCGGGCGCGGACATCCTGCGGCTGTGGGCGGCGTCATGCGACTATTTCGACGATGTGCGGATCGGCAAGGAAGTGCTCGCCACCGCGTCGGACGCGTATCGCAAGCTCCGCAACACGTTCCGCTACCTGCTCGGCGCGCTTGACGGCTGGTCGGAAGACGAGCGGGTGCCGGTCGCGGAAATGCCGGAGCTGGAGCGGTACGTCCTCCACCTGCTCGGGGCGCTCGACAGCGAACTGAGGAGCGCGGCGGAGGGGTATGAGTTCAACCGCTACGTCCGCGCGCTGACCGACTTCGCCAACGAGGATCTGTCCGCGTTCTTCTTCGATGTCCGCAAGGACTCGCTCTACTGCGATGCGCCTGCCGACCCGAAGCGGCGCGCGTACCGGACGGTGCTCGACACGCTGTTTCACGCGCTGGTCCGCTACGCCGCGCCGGTGCTGTGCTTCACCGCCGAGGAGGTATGGCAGGCGCGCTTTCCGAGCGAGGACGGGTCGGTGCATTTCCTTGAATGGCCCGGGCTGCCGGCTCCGATCGGGGAGAACTTGTCGGTGCGCTGGGCTGAGGTGCGGCGCGAGCGCGCGCGCGTGACGGAGGCGATCGAGCCGCTGCGCCGCGCGAAGGAGGTGCGATCGAGCCTGGAGGCGGAGGTGACCGTCGCCGACCTCGCGCTCGACGCCGAGACGCTGGCGGAGATGTTCATCGTTGCGAAAGTCACGCCCGGCGATGGGGTGGAGGTGACCCGCACCGCTTACCTCAAATGCGGTCGCTGCTGGCGGCACCGCGTCGAGGTGGCGGCGGACGGCGCGCTCTGCTCGCGCTGCGCGGAGGTGGTGGCGTGAGCGCGCGGCGGGGCCTCGCGGTCGCGGCGGTGGTGTTCGCGGCAGATCAGGCGGCGAAATACGGGATTACAACCGTGCTGGGGCTCAACCAGCTTGGCGACATGCGCGCGTTCGCGTCGTTCTTCCAGCTGTCGTTCGTCAGCAACTGCGGCGTGTCGCTGGGGCTGCTCCAGACGGACAGCGCCCTCATGCGCTGGGCGCTGGTGCTGCTGACGGGCGGGATCGCGTGCGGCGTGCTGGTGTGGCTGCTGCGCGAGCGCAACCGCGTCGACCAGCTCGCGCTCGGGCTGGTGTTCGGCGGCGCGCTCGGCAATATCGCCGACCGGGTGATCCCGGCGGGAGTGCTGGGCAAGGTGGCGGCGAGCGCGATCCGGTATCCCGGGTGCGTGATCGATTATGCGGACCTCCACTTTGGCGAGTGGCGGCCGTTTCTGGTGTTCAATCTGGCAGACGCGGCTATAACGATTGGCGTTCTGGTGCTGCTGGCGCGGGCATTGCTGTCCCGCGACAAGCCGCGCCCGGTGGAGAAGGCGAATGCGTAAGGTGATCCCGTTGGTCGCGGGCGCGGCGGTGCTGGTCGGCGGGTGTGCGCATCACCATTCGTCGTTGCGGAGCGGGCCGGACGAGTTCGCGGTCGCGCGCCAGGCCCCGCTGGTGATCCCGCCCGACTATGCGCTGGTCCCGCCCAAGCCCGGCGCGGCGGCGACCGGCGGCAACTCGGCGAGCGCGCAGGCGCTGGACGCGCTGTTCGGCGGCCCCGCCGCGCGCAGTGGCTCCGAGCGAGCGACCGTTGACGCCGCGGGCGCGGACCAGGCCGACCCCGGCGTCCGCTCGGACGCGGGCGACCCGGGAACGACCGTAGTCGACAAGGGCGCGACCACCCGCGACATCGTCGCCGCCCCCGAGGGCGACGGCCAGAGCGCGCGCGCGGGGGTGAAGACGCCGTAGGCGGGCATAGTGGAGCTGGAAACGCGAGATGACTCCCGATCTTGTCCAAGTGAATCTCGACGACCGTTGGCGCGACTTCATTTCGGCCAAGGTCAGTAATGGGTCATTTCGTTCGGTGGACGAGCTGATGACTGCCGCCCTGTGCCTGCTCGAAAATCAGGAACATCAGGATGAACAGCTTGCCGCATTGCTTGAGGAGAGTGAACGAGCTGGCGGCTTCGAAACGTGGGACTATCAGCAGTTCCTGCGGAGATGAAGAACCGCGATGGCCGTCAAGCGGCTTGAGCTAGGTACAAAGGCGAGAGCCGGCCTCGCGGAAATTTGGCTCTATACGGAAGAACAATGGGATGAGGCGCAGGCGCAGAAGTACACCGATGCGTTAAATACCGCGATCGACTCGCTGGTCGAGCATCGACGGGGTCGCAAGACCAAGTTCCCCGGGTACTTCGCCCTTCGAGTCCAGTCACACATAATATACTACCGCGAAATCCGGCCCACGCTGCGCGTCCATCGCATTTTGCACATCAGCATGGACGCGGCCCGCCATCTGCGCTGACGCTACTCCACCCAGTCCAGCCCCAGATCGCGGTACACCTCGCGGTCCTCGTCCCAGCCGGGACGTACCTTGACGTGCAGGTACAGGTGCACCGGCCGCCCCATGATCCCAGCCAGCTCGGCCCGCGCGCGCGCGCCGATCTCGCGGATGCGCGCGCCGCCCTTGCCCAGCACAATGGCGCGCTGGGTCGGGCGCTCGACCATCACCTGCTGGTGGATCTCGACCGAGCCGTCCGCGCGCTCCTCATAGCGTTCGGTCTCGATCGCGCTGGCATAGGGGAGCTCGGCGTGGAGCTGGAGGAACAGTTGTTCGCGCGTCACCTCGGCGGCAAGCGCGCGCTCGGTCGCGTCGGAGACCTGATCTTCGGGATAGTGCCATGGCCCCGCTGGCATCACGGCGGCGAACGCGCGCTTGAGCTCGGGCACGCCGTCGCCGGTGCTCGCGCTGACGAAGAACGTCTCGTCGAACGCCAGCGCGGCGTTGAGCCGTTCGGCGTGGAGCAACAGCTTCGGCTTATCGGCGATGTCGACCTTGTTGAGGACCAGATATTTGCGCTCCGGCCGGTCGCGCAGCCGGTCGAGCAGGGCGGTCAGCTTCGCGCCGACCCCCGCTTTGCCGTCGACCACCAGCGCGAGGAGGTCCGCGCCCTCCGCACCGCCCCAGGCGGCGGCGACCATCGCCCGGTCGAGCCGCCGCTTGGGCTCGAAGATGCCGGGCGTGTCGACCAGCAGCAACTGCGCGTCGCCCTCGATCGCCACCCCGAGCAGGCGGGTGCGCGTGGTCTGCGCCTTGGGAGATACGATCGCGACCTTCTGCCCGACCAGCGCGTTGACGAGCGTGGATTTGCCCGCATTGGGCGTGGCGACGACGGTGACGAGGCCGTAGCGGGTCATGGGTGGTGCGGCCT
>CAXSEO010000131.1:0-6699 GCA_964235525.1 uncultured Sphingomonas sp.
ACCTAGCAATCATACGGGCACCATGATCGAGATGGGGCGTGGTAGTAGAGTCCTACGTACGTCGGAGAAAATCAGGAAGTCGCCTCCACGTCCGAACCGGTTTCGATACTTACGAAAGCTGCCATTGTTTACGGAAAAGTAATTATGCTGTCTCGTCCACCAGCTTGAGGGTGCGCCAGGATCAATCTCGATCTCTTCCGCCATTAACGCTGCGCGGGAAAAACCACTTGGTCCCCAACTCCCTAGCGGCTGATCGCCGTTGAAATCATAAGTATCCCGCAAAAACGTGCCCACTTCGTCGATTGACACTCGCCAGTTGAGTCCCGCCAGCTCGACCATGCCGCTGATCGCAAGTTTGAGAAGGGCTTTCCCAAATGCGGCGTAGAAGTCGTCAACGGCACCGTACCACGGACTGTCCACCACCTCGAAGTTGATTGCATATCGCTCGTTCACTTCTGGAACGGGTCGCGAGAGGTCGCCGAAGCGAAACCGTCCTTTCGGTGGAGTGGGTGATAATGCCAGCCAAGACCGGAGCTGTGCCCTTACCTGCTCGGCCCCTTTGGCTAAGCGCGGTGGCTGCGACCACGTCTGCAGCAGATGGTTGTTTGCCGCCGCTACCCGTGCGAACTTCAGCAACCACGCCATCCGTACCGAACCCGTATCCACGGCGCGTGCAGGCGCTGGCATATGACCCAATTTGATCGGGGTGCTCATTGTCCATGCCGGCGCATCGAACCAGCGCTCCATAAGATGCGCGCCCATCTCCCGATGTTCGCGCCGCATCGCGGCGGGAATGTCTCGAAGCGTGAACGGCATCCTTGCTCCCTTCACAACCACCGATCGCGATGAGCCCTCAATGCACGAACCGCGCCACCACCTCGCGATAGCTCCTGCTAACCTTGACGCTCGCGCCCGAGCCGAGCACCAGGAAGCATTCGCCGTTGGTGTGCGGCTTGACCTGCTTGACCAGATCAAGGTTGACGATCGTCGAGCGATGCACCCGCTGGAAACGGCGCGGGTCGAGGCGCTTCTCCAGGTCCTTCATCGTCTCGCGCAGAATCAGCGTCTGCTCGCCGGTGTAGATGCACATATAGTCGCCGGCCGCGTCGATCCGCTCGATCGTGTCGACGTCGACGCGGAAGATCTGGCCCTGATCCTTGATGTTGATCATCCGCTCGAAGCGGTTGGCGGCATGGGCCGCGTCACCGCCCTCGGCGATGTCGGCGGCGGCCTCCGGCGCGACCTCGGCCAACACCTCCTTTAGCTTCTCCGCCTCGCCGACGCTGCTCTTCTCGGCGAGGCGTTGGCGGACACGGTCGAGCGTGTCCGCGAGCCGCGCTTCCTCGACCGGCTTCATCAGATAGTCGACCGCCTGCGCCTCGAACGCGCGCAGCGCGTGATCGCTGTACGCGGTCACGAACACGAACAGCGGCGGCTCGACCTCCATCAGTCCCTGCACGACCGAAAAGCCGTCGAAGCCCGGCATCTGGATGTCGAGGAACGCGAGGTCGGGCTTCAGCGTCTTGATCGCGCCGATTGCCTCGCGCCCGTTCTGGCATTTGGCGACGATCTCGACATCCTCATGCGCCATGAGCCTCAGCTCCAGCCCCTGGATCGCCAGCGGCTCGTCGTCGACCAGGATGGTTCGGATCGTCATACGCTCTCTCTTCTCGGCTCTTCGACCTGAAAGGGAATCTCGATCTCGACCGAGAAGCCCCCGCCAGCCGCGGTGTGGGTTTCGAACTTCTGTTGCGGACCGTAGGCTTGCACCAGCCGGTCCCTGATATTGGCGAGCCCCACGCCGGTGGACAGGCTGGCGCGCGGCTTGGCCTCGTGCAAGCCCGGGCCGGTGTCGGACACGGCGATCCGCACCCGCTCCCCGGCGAGCCGCGCCTCCACGCAGATATCCGCGCCGCCCTCCTGCGGGGTGACCGCGTATTTGATCGCGTTCTCGACCAGCGGCTGGAGCAGCAGCGACGGGAGCCGCGCGCGCTCGACCCGCGGGTCGACATCGAACGACGGGCGCAGCCGGTCCTCGAACCGCATTTTCTCGATCTCGAGATAGAGTTTCAGCGTTTCCACCTCCTGCGCGATGGTGACGTGCGCGGTCGGCTCGTTTGCGAGCGTATACCGCAGGAACGAGGACAGCCGCGACAGCATCGCGTTCGCGCGCTCGGTCTGCTTGAGCAGCACCAGCGTCGAGATCGAGTTGAGCGTATTGAACAGGAAATGCGGGTTGAGCTGATAGCGGAGCATCGCCAGCTGCGCGGTCGAGGCCTGCAGCTCGAGCGCCTGCATCTGGTCGGCCTGTTCCTCGACGATCAGATAGAAGTTGATCCCGAAATACAGCGCCGACCAGCCCGCGAGCACGGTGAAGTTGGTGAACAGTGTCCCGAACAGCAGCGACAGGTCGAGCCCGGGCGCGCGCGTCTTGGTGAAGGAGAACGCAAATGCGTCGAGCAAGGCATAGATCAGCGTCGCCAACCCCAGCGTCAGCACGGTCAGCGGAATCCCTGCAAACCGGCTCAGCCGCCGGTAATAGCCGTACAGCGTCGAGAGCAGCAGCGTGATGCAATAGCCGATGATCGCCTCGATGATCACCGGCACGATCACCTGCAGGCTCGGCCCGTTGCCGATCGCCACCACCCCGCGCAGGATCACATAACCGGTCCACCCCGCCGCCTGCAGCGTCCAGAACGCGCGCATCTTGTCGGCGAAGAATGGCTGCACGGCCAGCGCAGCGCGCCGCTCGGACGCGTTCACCGCCTGAGCGGCGGAGGAGGGGACGGGCAGGCTGGCCACGTGAGTGCTCTACACGGGCAGGGGACGGGGCGCGAGGGGGCTTCAGATTCGCGCCGCCCCCGCTAAGCCACGGGTCATGCCCGACCAAGCCGACCCCGCCGCCGAGCTCGCCCGCCTCGCCGCCGAGATTGCTCGGCATGATCGGCTCTATCACGATCATGACGCGCCGGAGATCAGCGACGCGGCGTATGACGCGCTGGTCGTGCGCAACCGGGCGCTGGAGGCGGCGCACCCCGAGCTGGTCTGCGCCGATACGCCGTCGCGGCGGGTGGGCGTCGCCGCCAGTTCGCCGCTCGCCAAGGTCGCGCATGCGAAGGCAATGACCAGCCTCGACAACGCCTTTTCCGACGCGGAGGTCGCCGAGTTCGTCGCCCGGGTTCGCCGCTTCCTCCATCTCCCTGCCGACGAGCCGGTCACGCTGACGGCGGAGCCGAAGATCGACGGGCTGTCCTGCTCGCTGCGCTATGAAGCCGGGCGTCTGGTCCGCGCACTGACCCGCGGCGACGGCGCGGTGGGCGAGGACGTGACCGCCAACGTGCTGACGATGGCCGACATTCCCGCGACGCTGAGCGGCGACGCGCCCGCCGTGTTCGAAGTGCGGGGCGAGGTGTATATGGAGAAGGCGGCGTTCACTGCGCTCAACGCCCGCCTGCTGGCCGAGGCGGACGACCCGGCCAGGGCGCGCCAGTTCGCCAATCCGCGCAACGCCGCCGCCGGCTCCCTGCGCCAGAAGGACGCCGCCGTCACCGCGAGCCGCCCGTTACGCTTCCTCGCGCATGGCTGGGGCGAGGCCTCGGCGGTGCCGGGCGAGACGCAGGCGGCGGTGATGCGTGCGATCGCGGAGTGGGGCTTCCCGGTCTCCCCCGACCTTGCCACCGTTCCCGACCTCGAGGCCATGCTGGTCGCATACCGGGCGATCGAGGCGAAGCGCGCGGACCTCCCATTCGACATCGACGGCGTGGTCTATAAGGTCGACCGGCTCGACTGGCAGGCGCGGCTCGGTTTCGCGGCGCGATCGCCGCGCTGGGCGATCGCGCACAAGTTTCCGGCGCAGCGCGCGCAGACGACGCTGAACGCGATCGACACGCAGGTCGGGCGCACGGGCAAGATCACGCCGGTCGCGCGGCTCGAGCCGGTGACGGTCGGCGGCGTCGTCGTTACCAACGCAACGCTCCACAACGCGGACGAGATCGGGCGGCTCGGCGTGCGCCCGGGCGATCGCGTCGTGCTCCAGCGCGCGGGCGACGTGATCCCGCAAATCGTCGAGAACCTGACCCGCGATGTCGAGCGCCCGGCCTGGGGCTTCCCCACCCATTGTGCCGAATGCGGCTCGGCGCTGGAGCGCGCGCCCGGCGAGGTCGACTGGCGCTGCTCGGGCGGGCTGGTCTGTCCGGCGCAGCGGGTCGAGCGGCTCCGCCATTTCGTGTCGCGCCACGCGCTCGACATCGAGGGGCTGGGGGAGAAGCAGATCGAGGACTTCTTCGCCGACGGCCTGATCCACAGCCCGGGCGATATCTACCGGCTCACCGCCGAGCAGCTGCGCACCCGCAAGAAGAACGGGCGCACCTGGGCCGCGAACCTGCTCGCGGCGATCGATGCGAAGCGCTCAGCCCCGCTCGACCGTCTCCTGTTCGCGCTCGGCATCCGCCACGTCGGCGAGGTGACCGCGCGTGATCTGGCGCGGCGCTGGACCAGCTGGAGCGCGTTCATGGAGATGATCGCGCGCGCTGTGGCGGCGCGCGAGGCGCTGTTGCAGGCGGTCGGCGAGTCGGACGACAAGCTGCTCGCGCGCGCCGCGAAGGAACTCGCAGCGATCGTCGAGACTGCGGGCGTCGGGCCGGAGGTCGCGCTGGCGTTGGTCGACTTCTTCGCCGAGCCGCGCAACGCGGACGCGGTGCGTGATTTGCTGACGCAGGTGACCCCGTCCGACGTCCACCACGCCGCGCGCGCGTCCGAGATGAGCGGCAAGACCGTGGTGTTCACCGGTTCGCTGGAGACGATGAGCCGCGACGAGGCCAAGGCGCAGGCCGAGTCGCTGGGCGCGCGGGTCGCCGCGTCGGTGTCGGCCAGGACCGATCTGGTCGTAGCCGGGCCGGGTGCGGGCTCGAAGCTGAAGAAGGCGGCGGAGCTGAGCGTACGAGTGGTGGACGAGGCGGGGTGGGCGCAGATCGTGGGCGCGGGAGCGTGAGCAACGGCCGTCACGGGCTGGCCCGAGTCTTGCGGCGGCTCGCCGCAAGCCGAGCTGTGCCGTTTTTGCCACGCATCCTTGCCGAATCCTGAACGCGCGCGGCCACGACTCGCGAATGTAACCGATCCGACATATTGGACGGGCAGGGGCGCGTCTGGGACCCGCGACGCGCGGGCGGGCAAGGGACATCAGGAACATGCGGAACAAGCTCCTTCTGGGCGCGGCGGCGATGGTGCTGGTCGCGCCGGCGGCGATGGCGCAGGAGACGACCTCCAACATCCGCGGCACGGTCACCGCGAACGGTCAGCCGGTCGGGGGCGCGATCGTCACCGTCCTCAACACCGCCAATGGCGCGAAGGAGAACGCCACCACCGCCGCCGACGGCCGGTTTTCCTTCCCCGGGCTGCAACCCGGCGGCCCATACAACATCCAGGTGACCAGCCCGCAGGGCAACAAGACCGTCACCGAGATTTACCTGGTCAACCAGCAGGCGTTTGACGTTCCCGTCGATCTGTCGGTCACCGAGACCGGCAACGCCGCGAGCGGGACACAGGCGTCGACCCCGACCGACGCCACGACGCAAGACATCGTCGTCACCGCCTCGTCGATCGCGCGTGCGGGTATCACGTCCACCGGGCCGCAGAACGTGCTCAACGCGCGCGATATCAGCAAGGTCGCGTCCATCAACCGCGACGTGCGTCAGCTGGAGCGGCGCGATCCGCTGGCGCAGCTCGATCTGTCGAACGGCACCTATGGCGCGGTGAGCTTCGCGGGCGTCAACCCCCGCTTCAACCGTTTCACGATCGACGGCGTGACGGTCGGCGACACGTTCGGCCTTAACGCGGACGCCAGCCCGACCGGGCGCGGCCCCGTTCCGTACGATGCGATCGGCCAGTTCAGCACCTCGTTCGCGCCCTACGACTTCCGCCAGAGCGGCTTCACCGGCGGCGCGATCGACGTGCTGCTCAAGACGGGCACCAACAGTTTTCACGGCACCGGCTTCTATTCGGAAAGCACGAACGGGATACAGGGGAACCAGATCGGCTCCACCGTCCTCACTTTGCCGAGCTACAATAGCAAAACTTACGGCGTGACGCTGAGCGGCCCGATCATTCGGGACAAAGTGTTCTTCATGGTCTCGGGCGAGCGCAATACCGATCCGCGTCCGTTGACTCCGAATGCTATCTCTCAGGTTCCCAACCTGACGGCTGCGGAGGTCGCCGCAGTGACCGGGCCGGCGCAGAGCCTGTACGGCTATAATGCGGGCACTGTGCTGCAGCTGACGCAGAACAAGGACGAGAAGTATGTCGGACGCGTCGACTGGAACATCGTCGACGGGCAACGGCTCTCGTTGACGTATATCAATGCTTTCGACCAGTCGGACTCGCTTCAAAACACTAACGCCACCAATCCGGCGAGCCCGCAACTCGGCCTGTCGTCCGACGCCTATCGGCTGAGCGAGGTTCTGCACGCAGGTATTGGCCAGCTCAACTCGGACTGGACTAGCAACTTCTCGACCGAAGCGCGCGTAATCTACAAGAGCACCAAGCGCGGGCAGGACCCGGAGATGGGCCGCGGCTTTGCGCAGTTCCAGGTCTGCACCGATCCCACCAATACGCTAACGGCGAGCGGAGGCGTCAATATGTCCTCCATCACCGCCTGCGCGCCGAACTCGCGGGTTGCCCGGCGCCGGAGTCCGGCGATCGGCA
>CAXSEO010000132.1:0-6677 GCA_964235525.1 uncultured Sphingomonas sp.
AATGACCCGATCGGGTGATTATGGCCTAATCGGAAACGCGGTCAACGCCGAACTCATTGGTCGGGATCGCCCGACAGCTGGTGCCCTGCCGCAGGCGGGACCACGTCCGTGCGCGGCAGCTCGCCCCGCATCGACGCGGCTACCTCCTCCGCCCGCGTCATCACGCGCAGCACGTTCTCGCCCGCGAGCTTGCGGCAGTCCGCATCGTTCCAGCCCCGCCGCATCAGTTCGGCCAGCAACGCGGGATAAGTGGATACGTCCTCGAGCCCCGCGGGCAGTTGGCCGCCCACGCCGTCGAAGTCCGAACCGATGCCGACATGGTCGATGCCCGCGATCTTGGCAACGTGCTCGATGTGGTCGGCGACCTCCGCCAGCGTGACGCGGGGCATGGGGTGCTCGCGCTTCCACTCGGCAAGGGCGGCGGCGGCCTTGTCGGGTTGGCCAATCAGCAGGCCGCCCAGCGGCGGGGCGTTGAGCCGCGTCTGCTCCGCCGCCAGATCGGCCGACCAGCGGCGGTACGCGTCCGAGACGTAGGGCGGCGCATAGTTGACCATCATCACGCCGCCGTTGGCCGCAAGAAGTCGCAACACCTCGTCCGAAACGTTGCGCGGGTGATCAACCAGCGCCCGCGCGCTCGAATGCGAGAAGATCACCGGCGCCTTCGACACTCGGATCGCGTCGCGCATCGTCGCCTCGCTGACGTGTGCGAGGTCGACCAGCATGCCGAGCCGATTGAGTTCCAGCACTACCGCCTCGCCGAACGGGGTCAGCCCATTGTGTCGCGGGTTGTCGGTAGCGGAGTCGGCCCACTCGATCGTGCGCGCGTGGGTGAGCGTAAGATAGCCCGCGCCGAGCGCGCGGTAGGCGCGCAGCACCGACAGGCTGTCGTCTATCTGGCCACCGCCCTCGACCCCGATCAGCGAGGCGATCTTACCCGCGCTATGGACGCGGCGGACGTCGGCAGCGGTGCGCGCCATCTCGAACGTGTCCGGGTAACGAAGAGCGATGTCGTGGACGAGGTCGATCTGCTCGAGCGTCTGCTTGATCTGCTCCAGCCCGGGCAGGTCGGGGGACACGTAAACCGACCAGAACTGCCCGCCGACGCCGCCGCGGCGCAACCGGGCGATGTCGGTGTTGTAGGTTCTGGACTCGCGGTCGAGCTGGCGCAGGTCGACGGTCCAGCGGCGTTCGCCTTCATGACCGCGCAGCGCTTCCGCCCAATCGTTGTGCCCGTCGATCAACGGAGTCGCCTTCAGCACGCGCGCGACGCGGGAAGTGTAATCCTGCGCCGACGCCGGTGCCGCCACCGGGAACAGCGCGAGGAGGGCGGCGAGCGCGGCCGTGGTCCGGATTGTCATGCTGTTCCCTCTCGGCGTACAGTCGACGCTATGACTGTCCCGATCGGGAGGCTATTGGCCTATCTGAGACACGTCAACGGGACGAGGCGGATATGATCGCGGTTCCTTGCCTGCTGTATCTGGAGAGGCAATCGACCCGTTGTCGGCCAAGAGCGCGCGCGAGATCGCGCAATGGCGACCGGAGCTGATGACCGGTCAGATCCGCAGCACACCCGTCGCGGTATCGCTTGGCCCTGCCGAGTTTTCCTTGTCCGAAGCGGTCGCGCAGGGCGCGCGCACGCTGGTGATAGGCGTCGCTAACGCGGGCGGCGTAATGAACCCGCGCATGATTGACCCAATGTCGGCCATTCACACCCCATTCTCGGCTCTCCACCTTCGGACACTCGTTCCCCCCGAGGCGCCCGCGAGATCGACTTCAGCGATCGTGCTATAATGAGGGCGACCGGACGACCCTAGAGGATCGGCCCGAGCAGGAGGCCGCAATCGCGACGACGTCGCGGAGAGAGCTTGCGGAAGTGCACCCATGGCCGGATCTGACCTCAGCCTATTGCCTGCACATCATGCGGCGGAGCATTTCCTGTCCTGCATTACCAATCAAGGTAGCGGCGGTCGCCGGATATTCGGTTGGGCAAGGTTTCGGTGAAGGCATTTGACCGAGCGACTCAGATCACGGCAGTTCCTGCAAGCCTCGCGTGCAAGGGGGTTGCGGTAACCGGCGGATTCTCTCAGCAGGCCGGCAATGATCTAAGGCCGCAGGGTTTGGTCCGCGCGGAAAATCAGAACATCAGCGGCCTTGCCATTGGAGCGATGGTGGCGTGTTGTCTGTCACCGGCGGCGAGGTGCGGATCACGCGGGTGGCAGCATGGCGCTCCTCTCCATTCAATGTCGGCATGGCGCTACAGGCAAGGCCGCTGCTGGTGTTCAACGGCAAGGTCGATGAGCCCCTCAATGACCGCAGCCGCTGGAACCGCGTCGCCGTCGGCACCATACGGGATGGCAAAGTTGTCCTGATCGGCGCGTTCGCGCCGCACAACGAAGGTGTGACGTTGCGTGAATTCGCGCACGACGCAATCGCGATCATTGGGCCTAGCCTTGTTTCGCTCTTGAACATGGATGGCGGCCCGTCGGCTTTTCTGACCTCACCCGAGGTCCAGCTATTCCCCTCACAAGGCACGGTTACAACCTATATCTGCGCGGAAGCGAAGTGATGGCGAGCAACGGTGAAGACGCAGCGATTGCTCCGGTTTCTCCGACCGTAACCGCGCCGCCAGCCGCATCGACGCTCGCAACGCCTGCGCCGCGCAAAAGCCGAGCCATGGCGCGGCTCTGGGCCGAGGTGAAGAAGGTAGCTATTCCGGCAATCGTGACCGGCATCCTTGGTTATGGTGGGGGCCTGATCATCCCGCCAACGGCAGTTCACGACCGGTTATTTCGGCAGGATCCGAATGAGCTCGCCGGAGTCTGGGTCGGATCGCTCGGCGGGGCTAACGCAACCTTGACACTGGTCGAACTGGACGATCCGCACCTGAAGGGCTCTCTTCAGATCGGTAGTCGATCATTCGAGCTCACCGGCAGTCATGACTCGCTGGTCAACCTTGAAGGGCCGGTCGGGAACGACAAGGAATTGGTGATCGGGCTGCAGCGCAAGGTCGGCGAGCGATATGGCGCCGACAACGACTATCTCCTTCTTGTACCCGACGAGAAGCAACCGCCAGTTCTGTTGTGCGACAAGGACACGATGAACATTACCAGTGTTACAAACTGCCAGCCGCTGGGCAAGGACGTTACGTTCTTCGCGCGGAAGCGTTACTATCCTTGGTAGAAACGAAGCGTTGTGGAGGCGACGGGAGCCACCGGTGACGGCGGGCTCGCCACCAAACGAGCTATCGGCCGAGAACTCCCCCAGGCCATCGCCGCTGGTGGGCGAAGCGGTCTGCTCGACGCCCGGAGCGGCGGCGAGCCATCATCGGTGACGACAGTGTCGGTAGGCGCTTCGCGGCGGGGCGTCGGGCGCGACCAGACGATGTTGCAGGAGCCATCCTCCCGGCCTAAGGCCGAGATGAGCCCAGTGATGGCAAGCCGAGGCGTTCATGGAGGCTGCGTGCTTGCTGATCATGAAGTTCTCGGAAGACATCGGACCGTTCGAGTAGACCCATAGTCGGTCGTTCAGCTCTAGCTTAACGCGCCCCGAAAGCGGTCACCCGTTCATGTCGCCTTCGGTCCTAACGGCCGGCCTGAACAGTCGCTCGAAACCGCGAGGATTGCCCTAGGCCCAGCGCGGTGCAAACGGATCCCGACCTCGCGGAGAAACTGTCGCCTGCCGATGCGGAGCGGGCGGTGCGCTACGCCTTTGAGGAGCTGAACGGCTACCCGGGATGGATGGAGGCGCTCTACCGGGCTCATCCCGACGAGGTCGCGCGTATCGTCATGGGCGAGATCCGGCACGAGGTCGCGGGCGATGAGGGCGACGGCCACAGCCACTACGCGCTCTATCGCGCGAGTTGGGCTGGCCGGTGGATGTGGGACCGACTCGGCCCGGCACTACTCGCCCTACGGGATAGCGCAACTACTAGGGCTTGCCTATTCGATGAATATTTGCCGGCTTCCAGACGAGAAGGACGTCGGAAACATCCTAGGTCTCCCGCGCAAGCTATGCGCACGACCACCAAGGCGCTCTCGGGCGCGACCTTGTCAGTCAGCACCAAGGCCCGCCCGACCGCGCCCAGGCCAGTGGGACTAGCGGTGACCAGCGATCTGGTGGAGATCGGGAGTAGGTCGCGCCAACGCGTCGTCGGAGAAGAAACCGCCGCTGACGAGAGCGCAAGCAGGGCAGGTGGAGGCAGGGATGGTAGTCATCCGCTTTGCCTTGCAATCTGGTAAGTCGCGCGCGCGACGTTGCCGTACCGCTGTCATTCAACCGTCCCGCCCGCGACAATAAAGTGTCACGCCGTGATCTTATCGCCGTCCGTGCAGCGGCACAGCCGCGCAACGGGGGCGAACGATGGGCAACGGAAAGCGGAGTGCCGCGACGGCGGCGGTAAGTATAGCCACGATGACGGCGGGATTGCTGGTCGCTGGAACTGCCGCGGCGCAGGAGGTACGTCCAGCCACTTCGTCCGCCCTCGACGCTACCGCGGCTCCGGCTGACCCGCAGAACCGCCCGTCAGCGCCCGCACCGACCGCGGTCACCGAAGAGGCGGACGTGCCGCCCCCCGCTCAAGGTCAGGGCGACATCGTCGTGACCGGCGAGGCCTATGCGGTGGAGCGCGCGATCGAGGCCAAGCGCAATCGTGGCATCGTCTCCGACACGATCTCCTCGAGCGAGATCGGCGCCATCCCCGAGTTCGGCCTGGGCGAAGCGCTCCAGCGGATGCCCGGCGCGTCGCTCGTCATCAACAACGGCCGCGGCGAAGCGCAGTTCCTGACGCTGCGCGGACTCAACCCCGATTACAACTCGGTGACGCTCGACGGCATCCAGCTTCCCTCCACCGAGGAAACCCGACGCCAGTTCTCGTTCGACGTGATCCCGTCGATCATCGCTGACCAGGTCTCGGTCTACAAGACGTACCAAGCCGACCTGCCCGCCGACGCGATCGGCGGCGTCACCAACCTGCGGAGCCAGAGCGCGTTTGACCATCCCGGCTTCTTCATCGCCGGCCACGCGGACCTGTCCTACTGGGACCGCGAGCGGGTGTTCCACGGCAACGCTCCCTCGGGTCAGGGCGACCTGCGCGTCAGCCAGACCTTCGGGCCGGACAACGCGTTCGGCGCGCTGTTCCTTGTCAGCTATTATCGCCGCTCGTCCAACTCGCTCAACAGCTATTCGCTGCCCTATTCCTACTATCCGTATACCGGCGGCACGCAGACGGTAAGCGCGACCGCGCTGACCCCGACCGCCAACGTAGCCGGCTTGGACGCGATCCCCGACCGGCGGCGCTGGTATCTCTACGACAACGTGCGCGATCGACCAGGCGCTTACGCCAAGCTGGAGTACGATCAGGCCGGCAAGCGCGCGCACGTCTCGGGCGGGTTCTTCCAGCACGAGAATGACGAGAACCGCTATTCGTCCTATCTCAACCGCGGTCCGGCTACCGCCTCGTTCAGCTCGCCGACCGCGGCCAGCTTCGCGACCGGTCAGTTCGACAGCGATTACGACCACTATGTCCAGTACCGCAACGTCCGCTTCGCCGAGGCCGGCGCGGGGCTCGACATCGCGCCGCGTACGCGGGTGGACGCGACCGTCAACTACTCGCAGGGTTTCTATCGCCAGAACACGACGGAGGACGTGTTCGCCACCCCCACCAGCGCGGCCTACGCGGTCAACTATGTCGGCCCCGTGGACGGCATCGGCCTGTATCAGCCGGCGAACCCGGCGAACTTCGCCAACCCCGCGAGCTATCTCGAGACCTATCATCTCAACGCGGTCGACAGCAGCAAGACGCGCGAGCCGCAGTTCCGCATCGACCTGATCCATGGCGGCTCGCCATCGGACCAGGGCCTGACGTTCGGCGCGGGCCTCCTCCACCGGCAACTCAAGCAGAACTATTACTACACGGAGTACCGACTGAACCCGCTCGCCAGCGCGGGGATCACGCTCGCGACCACCGGGCCGCTTGGCATGTACACGCCGCCGGACTCGGGCGGACTTGCGCTCACCTTCCTCGATCCCAATGCGGTCGCCGCGTACATCGCCGCGCATCCCGGCTACTACGCGGTCGCCAGCAGCAATCTCGCGCGCAGCACGCTCAACAACTTCTTCCTCAAGGAGACGGTGAACGCCGCTTATGCCGAGGCCGCGTACCGGAGCGGCGGCTTATACTTCCAAGCCGGCGTCCGCTATGAGGCGACCGGACAGGATATCGTCAACTACCAGCCCAATCCCATCAACAGCACGACCAATTTCGCCGCTGTCCCTTACCACACTCATTACGACCGGCCGTTGCCGGAAGTGAACGCAAGCTACGACGTGACCGACCAGTTCAAGGTCCGTGCCGCCGTCAGCAACACGATCGCCCGCGCCCGCCTCGCCGACCTGGCCCAGAACCAGTCGCTGACGCTGTCGGGCACCACCGCTTCCGAGACGATCTCGAACCCGCAGTTAAAGCCGCGCACGTCGTGGAACTACGACCTGTCGTTCGAATACTATCCAAACCGGGGGACCCAGCTGTCATTGGCGTTGTTCGACAAGCACATCTCCAATGAGATTTTCGCCCTCACCACCACGGTCCAGAACACGACCATTCCCGGCTTGGTCGGCAACAACTACACGCTCATCACCACCCAGTCGGTCAACGCCGGCAAGGCGAACGTGCGCGGACT
>CAXSEO010000133.1:0-6672 GCA_964235525.1 uncultured Sphingomonas sp.
ATGACGATCGGCACCAGCGAGTCGGTGAAGTGACGCCCGAAGTCGCCGGTCTCGAACGGGTTATGCATGGGGGTTAGCTGCCTTCGCGGGTGAATGAGCAAGCTATGTCGCGCGCTCGCCGGAACAGTTCAACCCCCGGGAGCGGGCAGCGCCAGATAGGCGAGCCGCCGCACCTCGCGCCGCCCGCGCACCACCGTGTCGAGGATCAGCCCCGCGAACAGGCACAGCGCCGAGAGTACCGTCAGACCCGTCGCGACGATCAGCGTGGGGAAGCGCGGGACGAGGCCGGTGCGCGCATACTCCCACACTACCGGCCCCGCGAGCAGCAGCGCGAGCGCGGCGAACATGCCCGCGAACGCGCCGAAGAACAGCAGCGGCCGCTCGATCCGGTACAGCGTCAGGATCGTGCGCGTGATTCGCCAGCCGTCGCGATAGGTGGAGAGCTTGGAGACCGATCCCTCGGGCCGCTCGAAATACGGCGTCTCGATCTCGCCGACCGGCATCCGGAGTTCGAGCGCGTGGACCGAGATGTCGGTCTCGATCTCAAACCCGGTCGACAGCGCGGGATAGCTTTTGACGAACCGGCGCGAAAAGGCGCGGTAGCCCGACAGGATGTCGGTGAAGCTACGCCCGAACAGCCGCGCGAGCATCCCGGTCAGGAGCTTGTTGCCGAACACATGCCCGCGCCGGTACGCCGCCGTCGCCTGGCTGACCCGCGCGCCGACCACCATGTCGAGCTGTTCGGCGAGCAGACGCTCGACAAGCCGCGGCGCGCTGGCGGCGTCGTAGGTCGCGTCGCCATCGGCCATCAGGTACACGTCCGCGTCGACGTCCGCGAACATCCGGCGGACCACCGCGCCCTTGCCCTGGACCCGCTCGGTACGGACGATCGCGCCCGCCGCGCGCGCCGCGTCCGCCGTCCCGTCGCGGCTGTTGTTGTCGTAGACGTAGATCGCCGCCGCCGGGAGCGCGGCGCGGAACCCCGCCACCGTCGCGCCGATCGCCGCCTCCTCGTTGTAGCAGGGCAGCAGCACGGCAATGCGCGCCGCCCTCACCCGCTCGGTCGACGAGACCTGATCATGCGGCATTCGCGTCACGCCAACCTCTTCCTGATCCTGACCGCACCGACCCGGTCGAGCATCCGTGACACCAACTCGGCTCCCAACCCGAGTAGCGGCAGATAGACAAGGTAGCGATAGCGTGGAACCGGTTGCACGATCATATACGGCAATGCTGGCAACAGCGCGAGCGTGGCGAGATAGATCAGCTGTTCGCGCCATGCGATCAGTGCCGCCGCCGCCCCGAGCAGCCCGATGGCGGCGATCGCCCAGCTGACCACGAGTTTGACGCGCTGCCCCGTGCTGACGCCGCCATAGATCGACCATTGCCAGGCGGGCGGAAAGTAGAATTGCCCAAGGTGTCTGATCGACAGCCGCAGGAAGTCCGCCGGATGCGCGGCGATCCACCGCTTCGCCTCGGCGCCCAGCCGATCCGCATAGGCGATCTCGCCGTCTGCGCGCTGCATGGTGTGGAACGCCGTCCAGCTCACCTGCGGATGGATCTCAGCCAGGCGGGCGCGAAAGACGCCCAGCTCATCGTCGCCGTCCACCGCCGCGGGGTGGTTCGCGAGCGCGAGTTCCAGCCCGAAGTTACTACGCAGCGGGATGATGCGCCCGAATGCCTGGTAGTTACGGATCGTCCAAGGCGTCAGCACCGCAGCCAATACTGCAACCGCAACCAGCGCCGTCGCGGCCCATCGCCGCGCGGGCAGGCGGCGGACGAGCAGCAGCAAGGCGTTCGCATAGCTTGCCAGCCCTAACGGCGGACTGATGAAGAAGGTCAGCGCCGCGAGCACCGCGACCAAGCATATGGTGCGCCACGACGGATCACCTGTCGCGTCCGCGCGAACGGTGACCAGCAATGTCGCCGCCCCAAGCAGGGTCGCGACGCCGCCTTCCCAGGCGCGGAAGTCGACGATTTCGAGAAAGTTGTTGAGCGGCAACAGGCAGAACACCGCCAGCGTGGCCAGCGCCGCACGCCGCGACGCGCCGACCCACAGCATCGCGCGGTGAAACAGCCCGGCGGCGGCGAGCACGCAGGCGATCGACAGCAAGGAAAGGAGCGTCTCCGCCGTCGGCGTGCGAACGCCAAATAGCCGGTAGACGCTGCCCGCGACCGCCGGGACGATCGGGTTGAGGTGCGCGGTCAGGCCGCTCCCTTTCCCGAACACGTCCGCGATTTGCCCCGTCCGCGCGAACGCGGCCGCGACGTTCGCCGCCTCGCCTCCCGCCACGTCGCGCCGCGCAGTGGTCAGCAGAAAGAACACTCGCTCGGCTGCGCCGGCGGCAAGCAGCAACATCGCCCAGCGGCGAGGACCGGACCCGATCCATGATCCGGCGACCGTGCCTGTCGGCGCAGGAATCATGCGGTCGCTGCTAGCTTGCCGCAAGCACCACCATCGGGAGGCGGGAGTGCAACCTCCTCTGGCGCGAACTCAAAGTTCGGCCGACGTCGCGGGTTGATCGGCCGCTCCACCGACCTCTTCGGCGGTAACGCCCTCCTGGATCGCAGGTGCCTCGGCGGTCGGTGCAGTCGTTTTCGCGCGCGACTTCTTAGCGGGCGCGGACTCGCCCGGTTCAATCTCCGCGCCAGCGATGTTGCCGCTGTGCGCGACGGGCTTGGTCGCCCGCGCACGCTTCGGCTGAGGGGCGGGCTCCTCCGCCTCCGCGGTTGGTGTGGTCGCCGCCTCATGGTCGTGACCCGCATGGTCGGCGTGGTCGTGCTCGCCGTGATCGTGCCCGTCGCCATCATGGTGCTCATGGACGTGCGTCCCCGTCGCGAAGCCGTCCTCGCTCTCGATCGCGGCTTCCAGCTCGGCGCGGGTCACCTCGCGGTCGGTGATCTCCGCGCGCGCGAACAGGAAGTCGACCACCTTGTCCTCGTACAACGGCGCGCGCAGCTGCGCGGCCGCCATCGCGTCCTGCTGGATGTACTGCGCGAACCGCTGCCGGTCCTCCGGGCGGTATTGCTGCGAGGCCTGCGCGATCAGCCGGTTCAGCTCCTGTTGCGTGACCTCGACGCCATTGGCCTGGCCGATCTCGGACAGCAGCAGCCCGAGGCGGACGCGCCGCTCGGCGATGCGGCGATAATCCTCGCGCTCGCTCTCCATTTCCGCGCGCGCCGCCTCGGGGTCGGGCTCATGCGTCGTCTCGTGCTCCAGCTGCTGCCAGATCTGCGCGAACTCGGCCTCGACCATCGACGGCGGGACCGGGAAGTCGTGCCCTTCGGCGAGCTGATCGAGCAGCTTGCGCTTCATGTGCGTGCGGGTGAGCCCGTTCAGCTCCTGCTCGACCTGCCCCTTGATAAGCCCGCGCAGCTGCTCAAGGCTCTCCAGCCCAAGATTCTTCGCCAGCTCGTCGTCGATCGCGCCCTCGCCCGCGGTGCGGACCGCCTTGATGGTGAGGTCGAACGTCGCCCCCTTGCCCGCCAGCTCCCTGGCCTGGTACTCGGCGGGAAAGGTCACGTCGATGCGGCGCTCGTCACCGATCTTGGCCCCGACCACCTGATCCTCGAAGCCGGGGATCAGCCGGCCCGAGCCGAGCTCCACGCTCATGTCCTCGCCCGTGCCGCCGTCGAATGCGACGCCGTCGACCTTGCCCGCGAAGTCCATGACGACGAGATCGCCCATCGCCGCCGAGTGATCCCCGGGCGCGTCGGTCCACGTCTTGCCCTGCTCGGCGAAGCGGCGCAGTTGCTCCTCGACCTTGTCCTGCTCGGGCGCGACCGTCAGCCGTTCGAGCTTGATCGCGTCGATCGCGGGCGCGGGGACGTCGGGGAGCACTTCCAGCTCGACCTTGACCGCCGCGTCCTGGCCGTTCTCATATTCGCCTTCCAGCTCGACCGCGGGCTGGGTCGCGGGGCGCAGGCGTTGCTCGGCGAGCAGCGACTGCACGCCCTCCTGGATCGAGGTATTTAGCGCGTCCTGCGTCAGCGCGGGGCCGTGCATCTTGCGAACCAGGTTCTGCGGCACCTTGCCGGGGCGAAAACCGGGCATCTTGATCTGCGGCGCGACGCGCTTCAGTTCGGCATCGACGCGCGCTGCGACCTCGCCCGCGCTGATCGTCAGCCGATAGGCGCGCTTCAGCCCGTCGTTCACCAGTTCCTGAGTCTGCATGTCGTCGCTTCGCCTTTTCAACCTATATGAGCGTTTCCGCGCGCCACCCTCGCTTACGCTCGGAGCCGACCGGCCGCGGTCGTCCCCCGGACGACCGCGAGTCCGGACGGCTGGTGCGGGCGAAGGGACTTGAACCCCCACATCTTGCGATGGCAGGACCTAAACCTGCTGCGTCTACCAGTTCCGCCACGCCCGCGAGCCGGGACACCGCCGGTGTGCGGGGGCACTTACCGCACCGGCCCGGGCGGGGCAACCCGCTTGGGCACCGCGCGTTGAGGGCGGACAAGGAGACACCGCATGGCCACCATTCCCCCACCCGACGCGACGCCCCCGTCGTTCGAGCCGTCCCAGCCTTTCGAAAATCCCGTCCCCGGCGCGCCCGGTCCGGAGTTCACCGTGCCGAGCCCCGATTACGATGCGCCGGATCCCGGCGGCCCCGGCATCGGCTTCGAAAACCCGGCCGAGCGGTAAGGAACAGCCATGACCGATACTCACTCCGACAGCGCGCCAGCGAATGACCCGCACCTGGACAGGGCACCCGATACTTTTCCGCCCGGCGCGGATGACAACCGCAGCGACATCGAGCAGGAGGTCGAGGCCCGCTCCGACGCGGTCGCGCACGGCGAAGGCGGTCGCGAGCCGGACCTGTTCGAGTCCAGCGGGATGCCCGACGGCCCGGGCGGCGTCGGCGGGCTGACCAAGAACCAGGATCACGACGCGCAGTAGCGCGCGGCTGCTGCGCCTGCTGGCGCGACTGTTCCCCGGCGCAGGCCGGGCCCAGCTACGATGGTCGTCGGGAGTGAACAAACAACGTAGCGCAACATGACTGGACCCCGGCCTGCGCCGGCGAACGGGCTGAACGATCCGGCCGGTACATCACCCGATCGCCGGCACCTCTCCCGCCGCGCAGGCTAACGACGCTGGCAGTTCGACCGTCCCACTCGCCCCGCCCGCCTGCATCCGGGCGTCGAGCAGCGGTACGACCACCTCTGCAGACTCGGCGAACGCTTCCCCCAGTGCCGCCTCCAGCGTTGCCGCGCCCTTGACGGTGAAGTCGCGGCAACTGCTCACCTTGGTGGCCAGCTCGCGCGTCGACACGTCGAACACGCGCCAGGTGACGACCAGCCGCCCGCTGCCCTTCACCGGCCCGCGCGACGCGCGGACGTTGGTGCCGCGCCACGGCAGGCAGGCGCTGAACTTGAGCCGCTCGACCGTCGCGATCAGGCGCAGCCGCGACGGCGGCGTCCCCCCGTCCATCCGGTCCGCGCTCGCCGCCGCAAGCTCGACGCCATGCGCCCGCACCCGCGCGGAGGCCCGCGTCGCAAGGTCCGCCCCGTCCGCCCCGACCTCGCGCCACGTCAGCGACCCCGCCGGAGCGCAGATCAACCCCGACCGCCGCACCCCGACCCGGTCATCGCCCTTCGGCGCGAAGCGAACGGGCGCGATCGCAAGCCGGGCAAGCTCCGCCGCATCCAGCGATGCAGCGCCGCCCGGGCCGAAACAGGCGATTGCAGCGACCAGCGCTCGAACGATACGCGCGGTCGGCGACAACTTAACCCAGCGCCTTCTTCAGCAGCTCATTGACCAAGCCCGGATTTGCCTTGCCGCCCATCGCCTTCATGGTCTGGCCGACGAAGAAGCCGAACAGCTTGTCCTTACCACCACGATAGTCCGCGACCTTGGCCTCGTTGGCGGCGAGCACTTTGGCGATCTCCGCGTCGATCGCGCCGGTGTCGCTGGTCTGACGCAGCCCCCGCGCGTCCACGATCGCGGCCGCGCCCTCACCCGTCTCCAGCATCACCTCGAACACCTGCTTCGCGAGGCTGCCCGACAGCGTTCCGTCCGCGACCAGCGCGAGCAGCTCGGCGGCCTGCGCGGGCGACACCGGACTGGCCTCGATGGCGACGCCGAGCCGGTTGAGCGCGCCGAACAGCTCGCCCGCGACCCAGTTCGATGCGGGCATCGGGGCCGCGCCCGCCTCCAACAGCCCGTCAAACCAGCGCGCCGTCTCGACTTCCGCCGTCAGCACTTCGGCGTTGTACGGCGTGACGCCCAGGGCTTCATACCGCGCGCGTTTCGCGTCCGGCAGCTCGGGCAGGCTGGCACGACACTCGTCGAGGAACGCCTCGTCGAGTTCCAGCGGCAACAGGTCGGGGTCGGGAAAGTACCGGTAATCGTGCGCGTCTTCCTTGGACCGCATTGACCGGGTCGCGCTCCGATCGGGGTCGAACAGCCGTGTCTCCTGGACGATGCTCCCGCCCGCCTCCAGTACGTCGACCTGTCGGTTCGCCTCATGCTCGATCGCGGCCATCACGAAGCGTACCGAGTTGACGTTCTTGGTCTCGGTCCGCGTCCCCAGCCCCTCGCCCGGCCGCCGCACGGAGACGTTGACGTCCGCGCGCATGGACCCCTCCTCCATGTTGCCGTCGCACGAGCCCACATAGCGCAGGATCGCACGCAGCTTGCGGAGATACGCCCCCGCCTCGGCGGGCGAGCGC
>CAXSEO010000134.1:0-6643 GCA_964235525.1 uncultured Sphingomonas sp.
CCGGGCCGGAGGGGGACTGACGGCCCGCCGACTGCGATCGACGCGCCGCTCGGTGGGCGATGCGATGTCGACGGTGTATCCGGACCCGTCGTCCGGAACCCTGGGCGGCATCGGCCGCGATGCCATTCCGGTGCGCGGTGAAGGTGCGGTAAGAAGAGGGTCGAGTGCCGCTTTGTCCATGTTCCGTTCTGGTCCGGCGGTCGCAATCATCGACGCTTTTCCGCGGGTTTCGGCTCACTGGCCTGTGTTGACATCGCAGGGGTCGCAAGTTCAAACCTTGCTACGCCCACCACGGATCCAAGGCCCGCGTCCCGCCCGACGCGGGCCTTTCGTTTTGGGCGCTGTGTTGGTCGCGACGCCCGTTGCCGCGCAGGACGCGCCCGCGCCGGAGATCGTCGTCACCGGGCGCGGGCTGGCGACCTCGCCGGGCGAGCGGGTGTACGACACGGTGGTGATCGACCGCGCGCGGATCGAGGGCGATGCGGCGGACCGGCTCGAGACATTGCTCGGCGAGGTCGCCGGCCTTGACCAGTTCCGCCGCTCCGACTCGCGTTCGGCCAACCCGACCAGCCAGGGGATCACCCTGCGCGGTCTCGGCGGCAACGCGGCAAGCCGCGCGCTGCTGATCCTCGACGGCGTGCCGCAGGCGGACCCGTTCGGCGGCTGGGTCGCGTTCCCGGCCTATGCGTTGTCGCGGCTCGGCGAAGTGAGAGTGACGCGCGGCGGCGGCAGCGGCCTGTACGGCCCCGGCGCGCTGGCGGGGACGGTGGTGCTGGAGAGCGCGGTGCCCGACCAGCTAACGCCGCTAAGCGCCCAAGTCGCGGGCGGCAGCCCTGGGTCGGTGGACGCGCAGGGCACGGCGGCGCTGGTCCGCGCGGGCGGCTACCTCACCGCCACGGGAGCATATGCGCGCGGTGACGGGTTTGTGCCGACGGTGGCGGAGGACCGCGGGGCGGTCGACCGCGCCTCGCCCTACGAACAGGCATCGGCTGCGATCCGCGCGGTGGCGCGGCGTGGCGACACCGAGGTACAGGCCAACCTGTCCGCCTTCACCGACGTGCGCGAGCGCGGGACCGCGTATAGCGCGATCCGCAGCCAGGGCGCGGACGCCTCGCTGCGCGTGGTCGGCCATGCGCGCTGGGGCTGGTCGTTGCTCGGCTATCTGCAGACCCGCGACTTCAGCAACCAGTTCCCCGCCATCAACGCCGCGCGGACCAGCGTCACGCCGACGCTCGATCAGTACGCCACGCCGGCGACCGGCTTGGGTGGGCGCGTCGAGATCGCGCCGCCGATCGGGGGCGGCATCGACCTGCGGCTCGGCGGCGACGTGCGCGCCCTAAGCGGGCAGACGGAGGAACTATACGCCTTCGTCAACGCCGCGCCGACCCGGCGCCGTGTCGCGGGCGGGAGGACGCTGACGACCGGCGCGTTCGGCGACGCGAGCGCGGTGAGGGGGCCGGTGACGCTGAGCCTCGGCGGGCGCGTCGATGCCTGGTGGATCAGCGACGGGCGGTTGACCGAGCGCTCGCTGGCGAGCGGTGCGCCGCTGACCGACTTCGGCTTTCCCGACCGGCACGGCGCGGAGGCGAGCGGGCGCGCTGGCGCCGCGTGGCGGGTGACCGGGCCGCTGACGGTGCGCGCGGCCGGGTATCGCGGCTGGCGGTTGCCGACGCTTAACGAGCTGTTCCGGTCGTTCCGCGTCGGCGCGGACGCGACGGCGGCGAACCCGGCGCTGAACCCCGAGCATCTATGGGGCGACGAGGTGGGCGCGGACTGGCGACCGACGGCGCGCGTCACGCTGTCGGCGACGCTGTTCGACAACCGGCTGACCGATGCGATCGCCAACGTCACGGTGGGACGGGGGCCAGGCACCTTCCCGCTGGTCGGCGTCGTCGCGGCGGGCGGAACGTACAGCGTCCGCGAGAATCTCAGGGCGATTCGCGCGCGCGGGGCAGAGGTCGAGGCGCGTTACGCGGCGAGGGCGTGGAGCCTTGTCGCTTCCTACGCGCATACGTCGTCGCGCGTCGAAGCGGCGGGCGCGGCGGCGGCGCTCAACGGGCTGCGCCCGGCGCAGACGCCGCTTGACCAAGCATCTGGCACGTTTGGTTGGGCGAGGCGCGGGGCGTCGGTCTCGACCACGGTCCGTTATGTCGCGGCGCAGTTCGACAACGACCAGAACACTCGCCGCCTCACCCCCGCGACCACGCTCGACGCGCGCTCGACGCTGCCGGTCGTGGGCGGGCTGTCGGTCGACCTAAGGGGCGAGAACCTCACCGACACGCGGGTCGAGACGGGGACCAGCGGCGCGGGCGTGATCGAGCGCGCGACGCCGCGCACGCTGTGGATCGGGGTGGATTACCGGTTGCGTTAAGGGCGATACGGGGGCAGGAGCGCGGGCGTGACGGGTCCCCGGCGACGGGGCCAAGAGGGAAGCCGGAGAGCGGGTCAAACCGCCAGCCCGGCGCTGCCCCCGCAACTGTGACCGGCGAGCGGTCGCCCCGATATGCCACTGGGTCCTCGGATTTGGGAAGGTGGGGCGGCAGCGGTGACCCGGGAGCCAGGAGACCTGCCCGTCACCGTCGATCCTTCGCGCGGGCGGGGTGCACCGGGCGGACGAGGGCGAACCCTCGCGCGAGCGACATGAACCGGGCCGGGAGGCCGGGCGTCGCACCCGCGTCGTTCCGGCAGCGCGGCCCTTTGCGAAGGGTCATGTCTGATGTTTGATTTTCGTTTCCCGCTTTCCTTTAGCGGTGCAAGCTGTTCCCCGGCTAAGGCCGGGGTTCAGTCACGGTGCGTCGTGCGAGCGCCGCGCGTGCCGTGCAACCACCACCGTAGCTGGGCCCCGGCCTTCGCCGGAGTTCTGCTTCTCTCGGCGATACCCGCCTGGGCACAAGATGTGTACATGTCCAAGGCCGAAAGAGATTGCGCCGCAGACTCCGAACATTGCGTCTTGGGTGATGCGGTTCCGAGCAACCCGCACGACGTCGTCGTCACCGCCAACCGCGTTTCCCAGCCCACCCGCGAGGTCGGGCAGGCCGTCACCGTGCTCACCCGCGACGATATCGACCGGCGGCAGACGGTGGTCGTGTCCGACCTGCTCGCCACCACGCCGGGCGTCACCGTTACCCGCAACGGCGGCGTCGGCGGGTTCACCGGGGTCAGCATCCGCGGCGCGGAGACCGCGCAGACGCTGGTCGTGATCGACGGGGTGCGCGTCAACGACCCGTCCTCGCCCGGCGGCGGGTTCGACTTCGCCAACCTGCTCTCAACCACCGTCGAGCGCGTGGAGGTCCTGCGCGGCCCCAATTCGGTGCCGTGGGGCAGCCAAGCGATTGGCGGCGTGGTCAACATCATCACCCAAACCCCGGCGGGGTTCGAGGCGCGCGCGCAGGCCGAGGGCGGCAGCTATGGCACCGCCTTCGCCAGCGCGGGCATATCCGGGTCGTCGGGGCGGTTCTCGGGCGCGCTTAACGGCGGCTACCTGCGCACCGACGGTATCTCGGCGGCGGCGAGCGGGACCGAGCGCGACGGCTATCGGCAGGAGGGCGGGTCGGCGCGCCTCGGCGTCGACATCGCGAACGGCATCGGCGTCGATCTAGCCGCTTATTATGCGCATAGCCGGGTGGCGACCGACGGGTTTGCGTCCACCCCACCCTACGCACCCGCCGACGATCCGAGTTACCAAAAGACACAGGAAATTTACGGCTATGCCGGGCTCCACGCCAACCTGGCGGACGGGCGCGCGAATAACCGCGTCGCGTTCACCATCGCCGACATCAACCGCGACGACTATCCGAATCCGGGGGCGAGCCAGAGCTTCATCGGCCGCGGGCGAAGCGAGCGGTACGAATACCAAGGCGACTTCCGCCCAACCGATGCAATGCGCGTGGTGTTGGGAGCCGAGCGCGAGAACACGCGCTACTACACGTTCGACTCCTACGGCGGCCCGTCACGCGCCAAGACCGGGATCAGCAGCGGCTATGGCGAGCTGATCGTCAAGCCGGTCGCGCCGCTGACGCTGACCGGCGGGGTGCGGTATGACCGCCACGACCAGTTCGGCGGCCACTTCACCTTCGGCGGTGACGGCGCGCTTGCGCTCGGGAGCGGCACCACGCTCCGCGCCAGCTATGGCGAGGGGTTCAAGGCACCGACGCTGTTCCAGCTCGATAGCGAGTACGGCTATCGGTCGCTCCGTCCCGAACAGGCGCGCAACTTCGACGGCGGCGTCGAGCAGACGTTGCTCGGCGGCCGCATCCGGGCGAGCGCGACCTATTTCAACCGCCGCACGCGCGACCAGATCGACTTCCGCTCCTGTTATCTCAGCACGGACGCGATCTGCGCCAATCGGCCCTATGGCGTGTACGACAATATCGACCGCACCACGGCGGAGGGCGTCGAGTTAGGGCTGGCGATCCGGCCGGTGGCGGGGTTCACGGTGCAGGGCGAATACAGCTTCATCGACGCGCGCGATCGCTCGCCCGGTGCGACCTATGGCAACGACCTCGCCCGCCGCCCGCGCCAGACCGCGAGCGCGTCCGCGGACTATCGCTTCCCGTTCGGGCTGCAGCTCGGCGGCACCGTGCTGGTGGTCGGCAACAGCTTCGACGACGGCGCGAACACCATCCGGCTCAAGGAGTACGAGCTGACCAGCCTGCGCGCCGAGTACCCGCTCGGGCCGCGCGTCGCGGTCTATGGCCGGGTGGAGAACCTGTTCGACGAGAAGTATCAGGTGGCGGCTGGCTACGGCACGCTCGGCCGCGCGGCCTATGGCGGGGTGAGGTTGCGCTTCCGGTGAGGGCACTCGCGCTCGGGTTGGCGCTCGCCTGCTGTTCGGCCCCGGCTACGCGCGGCGGCGTGGTGTCGACTAACCCGTGCGCGGACGCGATGCTGGTGCGGCTGGTGCCGCCGGGGCGCATCGCCGCGATCAGCCATTACTCGCAGGAGCCGGGCGCGACCTCGATGCCGCTCGCCGTCGCGCGCCGCTTCCATGCGACGGCGGGCACGGCGGAGGAGGTGATCGCGCTCCGCCCCGCGCTGGTGCTGACCAGCAGCTTCACCCCGCCCGCGACCCGCGACGCCTATGCGCGGGCCGGGCTTCGGACGCTCGTGCTGGACGCGCCCGCCACCGTCGCGGCGAGCGAGGCGCAGGTGCGGGAGGTCGCGGCAGCGCTTGGGGAACGGGGCAGGGGAGAGGCGATGGTGGGGGAGATGGAGCGGTCTGCGATGCCGGCAGCATCGCCTTCTGAACCTCCCGTATCGTCACATCAGCATCCGCAGTTCCCCGGCGTAGGCCGGGGCCCAGTCACGCCGGTTGTTGTGGGCGGGATCGCCCTCCCGGCGAGCCGCCCGCCACTGGGCCCCGGCCTTCGCCGGGGAACTCTTGAGGTGCTGACCACCGAGGCGCGCGTGAGTGGCGCGCGGGAGAGGAGCGGCGAGCGTGTTCCCACCGCCCTCCTGTTCCTCTCCGGCGATCTCGCCACCGGGTCAGGCACCTTGCTTGACGAGCTGCTCACCCGCGCCGGGTTCCGCGACGCCGCCGCCAATTACGGGCTTCGCCTCACCGGCCGCGTCCCGATCGAGGCGATCGCGGCCCATCCGCCCGACGTGATCCTCGCCCCCGACACGGGCCGCACCGCCGCGCTGCGCCGCCGCGTGCTCGCCCGGCTCGGCGCGCGGACGGTCGAGGCGAACTTCCCCCGCGCGCTGATCAACTGCGGCGGGCCGACGATCCCGCCCGCGCTGGCGCGGCTGCGCGCGGTCCGGGCGGCGCTGCCGTGACCCGGGGCGCGAAGCTCGCGGCGCTGACTGCATTGACGGCGCTGCTGTTCGCCGCGTCGCTGTCGGCGGGCAAGCTGTGGGTGCCGCCGACCGCCTGGTTCGGCGACGACCCGCGCTGGGCGATCATCGCCGAGCTGCGCCTGCCCCGCGCCGCGCTGGGGCTGGCGATCGGCGCGGTGCTGGGCCTGTCGGGCGCGGTGTTGCAGGGCTTCCTCCGCAACCCGCTCGCCGACCCGGCGGTGTTGGGCGTGTCGTCGAGCGCGGCGCTCGGCGCGGTGGCTGCGATCATCCTCGGCGGCGGCTCAAGCGTGCTGCTGTTCGGTGCGGCGATGGCGGGGGCGGCGGGCGCGGTCGCGCTGCTCGCCGCGCTGACCTGGCGCAGCGCCAGCGCTGCCACCTTCGTGCTCGCGGGCACCGTGCTGTCCAGCCTCGCCGCCGCGCTGACCGCGTTCCTGATCTCGATCGCGCCCAACCCGTATGCGGTCGCGGAGGTGATCGACTGGCTAATGGGTGCGCTCACCGACCGGGGCGTGGAGGACCTCGCGCGCGGCGCGCCGTTCCTCCTCGCGGGCGCGGCGCTGCTGCTGCTCACCGCGCCGTCGCTCGATGCGCTGACGCTCGGCGAGGACGCGGCGCGGTCGCTCGGCGTGCGGCTTGGGCGAGTGCGCGCGCTGGTGGTGCTGGGCACCGGGCTGGCGGTGGGGGCGAGCGTCGCGGTGACCGGCGTTGTGGGGTTCGTGGGGCTGGTCCTGCCGCACCTGCTCCGCCCGGTCTTCGGCCACCGTCCGGGCGCGCTGCTGGTGCCAAGCGCGCTGGGCGGGGGCGCGCTGGTGCTCGCCGCCGACAGCCTGTGTCGGCTCGCGCC
>CAXSEO010000135.1:0-6642 GCA_964235525.1 uncultured Sphingomonas sp.
GCGAACCACCACGGCCACGACCTTGATCTGGCCGCGATGCGCCGCCGGTTCGGCGCGACCTCGCGCGGCATGGGACTTCGCCAGCTGATGCAGGCGGCGGACGCGGTCGGGCTCACCCCCCGCCCGCTCCGGCTCGACATCGAGTCGCTCGACTCGCTCCAGCTGCCCGCGATCCTGCACTGGGACCTGAACCATTATGTCGTGCTCGATCGCGTATCGGGGGGAAGGGGCCATGTCCTCGACCCCGCGGGCGACGCGCGCTGGCACGATGCGGCGTCGCTGTCGCGTCACTTCACCGGCGTCGCGCTGGAGCTGCGCGCGTCGGACGCGTTCGAACCACAGCAGGAGCGCGCGCGGCTGCGGCTTTCGCAATTGTGGAGCGGCGCGGTCGGAATCAAGCGCTCGCTCGCGCAGGCCGCGCTGCTCAGCCTGCTGCTGCAGCTTTACGTCCTCGCCTCGCCCTATCTGCTGCAGGTAGCGGTCGACGATGCGCTGCCCGCGCTCGACGCGGACCTGCTCGCGACGGTCGCGGTCGGCTTCGCCTTGTTCGCGGTCGTGAGCGCCGCCGCGATGCTGCTCCGCGCGCAGGTCCTGCTCGCGGCGGGGACCGCGATGGGGTTCGGGATCGCGTCCAACGTCGCGCGCCACCTGTTCCGGCTGCCGGTCGATTGGTTCGAAAAGCGCGGCATCGGCGATGTGCTGTCGCGCTTCCAGTCGGTCGCGCCGATCCAGCTGCTGCTCACCCAGAACGCGTCGGCCGCCGCGATCGACGGGGTGCTGGCGCTGCTGACGCTGGCGCTGATGCTGGTCTATTCGCCCGCGATGACGCTGGTGCCGGTCACGGGATTGGTGCTCTACGCCGCCTTGCGCGCAGGCACGCTTGGCCCGGAGCGGCGCGCGCAGAACGACCGCATCGTCGCCGCCGGCAAGGAACAGGGCGCGATGATCGAGACGCTGCGCGGCATCGTCACGCTCCGGCTCGCGGGCACGGAGGCGATGCGCCACGCGGTGTGGCAGAACCGGTTGTCGGAGTCGCTGGGCGCGGGCTACGCGCACGACCGGGTCAAAGCGGTACAGGTGGCTGGCGCGGCGCTGCTCACCTCGCTGGAGGTGATCGCGCTGGTGTGGATGGGCGCGCGCGCGGCGATGGCGGGCGGCTTCTCCGTCGGCATGATGTTCGCGTTCATCGCCTATCGGCTCCAGTTCGCGACCGCAGGCCGCGCGCTGATCGACAGCGCGGCGGACTGGCGGATGCTGCGGCTGCATCTGGAGCGGCTCGCCGACATCTCGCTGACCGCGCCCGACCCGGGCTTCACCGAAGCGCCCGGTCGGGAGCGCGTGTTCAGGGGCGGCGTGGCGTTGCGCGGGATCCGCTTCGCTTATGGCCCTCATGACCCGGAGGTGCTGGCGGGCGTCGACCTGGATGTTGCGCCAGGCGAGCACCTCGCGATCACCGGCCCGTCGGGGGGCGGTAAATCGACGCTGGCCAAGATCCTGCTCGGGCTGGTGGAGCCGGACGCGGGCGAGGTGCTGGTCGACGGCATGCCGCTCGCGCGCTTTGGCCGCCGCGCGTTTCGCGAGCGGATCGGCGCGGTGCTGCAGGACGACGCGCTGTTCGCGGGTACGATCGCGGACAACGTCTCCGGGTTCGAGCCGGTCGACGAGGAACGGTTGCAGGAGGTGCTGCGGGTCGCGGCGGTGGCGAACGATGTCGACGCGATGCCGATGCGGCACCTGACCTATGTCGGCGACATGGGGTCGACCCTGTCAGGCGGGCAGCGCCAGCGGCTGCTGCTCGCGCGCGCGCTGTATCGTCGGCCGCAGCTGCTGGTGATGGACGAAGGCACCGCGCATCTCGACCCCGCGCACGAAGCTGAGGTGAACCGCGCGATCGCGGCAATGGGCATAACCCGCATCGTCATCGCGCACCGGCAGGAGACGATCGCGGCGGCGGACCGGGTGGTGCGGTTGACGGACGGGCGGATCGGATGACGGGTGAGGCTATCGTCGACCATCGGGCACTCGCTAGGCGGAGCCGATACGGCGCAGAGGCGCTTAAATCCCCTCCCCCACCACCTCGCGCCCCTCAGCCTCCAGCGAGCGCGTGAGGTCCGCCGCGCAGGCGTCCGCCGCCGCCGGGTCCGCGCTCCGCACCACGAAGTTCGCGCCCACCCGCCCGTCGCGGAAGAACGGATAGCTGCCGATCGCAACGCCCTCATGCGCGCGTTCGGTGCGCGCGAGCAGGTCGGCGACCTCGCTCTCGGCGACCCAGCAGCCGACCGTGCGGCTGACCACCGGGCGTCCGCCCTCCAGCGTGCCGGTCAGCGCGTCGAGCATCCCTGCCGTGATGTGCGGCACCCCCGCCATGATGAACAGGTTGCCGACGCGGATGCCCGGCGCGCCGGACACGCGGTTCTCGATCAAGGTCGCGCCATCGGGCACCCGCGCCATCCGCGCCCGCACCTCCGTCAGCCCACCGCGCGTCGCGTAGTAGCGCTCCAGCACCGCCATCGCCTGCGGGTGGTGGACGACGCCGACACCCAGCGCCTCGGCGATCGCGTCGACGGTGATGTCGTCATGCGTCGGGCCGATCCCGCCGGTGGTGAACAGGTAATCGTTGCGCGCGCGCAGGATGTTGACCGCCTCCACGATCGCGGGCGTCTTGTCGGCGACCACGCGTATTTCGGCAAGCCGGATGCCCTGGACGTTCAGCCACGCGGCGACCTGCGCGACGTTCTTGTCCTGCGTGCGACCGGACAGGATTTCGTCGCCGATCACTACCAAGGCGGCGGTCCAGATGCGTTCGCTCATGCAGGCGGCATAGCCCGCGCCCGCGGCCTCGCAAAGCCCGCCGCTCCCTTCTATATCGCCGCAATGACCGATTACGTCACCGCCCCCACGGCCACCCCCGGCGCGCGTACCGGCGCGATCAAGCTGCACGGGGCGGAGGCGTTCGAGGGGATGCGTCGCGCGGGGCAGCTCGCCGCCGCGACGCTTGACGCCATCGTGCCGCATATGCGCCCGGGCGTGACGACGGGCGAGATCGACCGCATCATCTATCGCTTCATGCGCGACCACGATGCGCTGCCCGCGACGCTCGGCTATCGCGGCTACACGCATTCGAGCTGCATCTCGATCAACCATGTTGTTTGCCACGGCATCCCGGGCGACAAGCCACTTCGCTCCGGCGACATCGTCAACGTCGATGTGACCCCGATCCTCGACGGCTGGCATGGCGATTCGAGCCGGATGTACCTCGTCGGCGATGTGCCACTCAAGGCACGGCGACTGGTCGATGTGACCCACGACTGCCTGATGGCGGGCGTCGCCGCCGCGCGGCCGGGCAACCGGATGGGCGACGTCGCGCACGCGATCCAGCGCCACGCGGAGGCGCACCGCTATGGCGTGGTGCGCGATTTCTGCGGCCATGGTGTCGGGCGCCTGTTCCACGACGCGCCGGAGGTGGTCCATGCGGGCAAGCCCGGCACGGGGCCGGAGCTGAAGCCGGGCATGATCTTCACGATCGAGCCGATGATCAACATCGGCCGCGCGGAAGTGAAACTGCTCGACGACGGCTGGACCGCAGTAACCCGCGACCGCTCGCTGTCGGCGCAGTTCGAGCATTCGGTCGGGATCACCGAGGACGGGTGCGAGGTGTTCACCTACTCGCCCGCGGGGCTGCACAAGCCGCCTTATTGAAGCTGAGCCGATACCCTGCTATGTGTACGCCTTGCAAGGAGAATACACATGCGGACCAACATCGACATTGACGACCAGCTCATGGCCGACGCGCTCGCCGCCACCGGCGCGAAGACCGAGCGCGAGGTGGTGGAAGAGGGACTGCGTTCCCTTCTACAACTAAAGCGTCAAGCCAGGGCGCTCGAGTTCGCGGGCAAGCTTCACTGGGAAGGCGACCTCGACGATATGCGGCGCGACCGTGATTTTGGTTGATAGCAGCGTCTGGATCGAGTTCTTTCGCGAGTCACGCTCGCCCGAAGCACGCCTGCTGAGCGGGTTGCTGACGGCCGAACGTCTCGCGGTGGGAGATTTGATCTGCGCCGAGGTGCTGCGTGGGTTCGGTGACGAGCGCGACTTCCTGTCTGCGCGGTTCGTGCTCGACGGCTTCGAGCAGGTCGACATCGCCGGGCGCGAGGTGGCGAGGGAGGCCGCGGTGAACTATCGCATCCTCCGCGCCAAGGGGATTACGATCCGCAAGACCATCGACCTGTTGATCGCGACCCGCTGCATCCGCGACGGTTACCGATTGCTTCACCGCGATCGCGACTTCGACCCTTTCGTCAATATCTAGGCTTGCGTGTCGTGGAAGTGCCACCCGATGCCTGACAAAGCGCGCCTGGCTCGACGCTGGCTAATGCAAGCCATGTTATCCTCGCCCTTGCTCAAGGGCCTCGCCGCTGGCACGTCAGGTAATAGACCCCGGCTAAAGGAGATGTCGCGTGAAGAAGATCGAGGCGATCATCAAGCCGTTCAAGCTCGACGAGGTGAAGGAGGCGCTGCACGAGGTCGGCGTGTCGGGCATCACCGTGGTCGAGGCGAAGGGCTTTGGGCGGCAGAAGGGGCATACCGAGCTGTATCGCGGCGCGGAATATGTCGTCGACTTCCTGCCCAAGGTGAAGCTGGAGATCGTGGTCGCGGAGGCGCTGGTCGAGCGGGTGGTGGAGGCGATCGCCGCCGCCGCGCGGACCGGGCGGATCGGTGACGGCAAGATCTTCGTGTCTCCGGTCGAGGCCGTGCTCCGCATCCGCACCGGGGAGCGCGACGAGGCCGCGATCTGACGCGAAAAGCCGTTTGACGCGTTGCACCAATTCGGCGACCATCTCCACACGATCGCACTTCTCGCGCCCGGCGGCGCGGCAACAAGGGACCAGCCATGGCGAACTCGGCTCAAGACGTTCTCGACATGATCAAGGAGAAGGAGATCGAGTGGGTCGACCTCCGCTTCACCGATCCCAAGGGCAAGTGGCAGCACTTGACCATGGTCGCGGGCGTGATGGGCGAGGACGAGTGGACCGACGGCATCATGTTCGACGGTTCCTCGATCGAGGGATGGAAGGCGATCAACGAGAGCGACATGACGCTCAAGCCAGACCTCGACGCCGTCTATATCGACCCCTTCTCCGCCACCCCGATGCTGATCGTGGTGTGCGACATCGTCGAGCCGGGCACGGGCGAGCTCTACACGCGCGACCCGCGCTCCACCGCCAAGCGCGCGGAGGCCTATCTTCAGAGCACCGGCATCGGCGACACTGTCTATGTCGGGCCGGAAGCGGAGTTCTTCATGTTCGACGACGTGAAGTTTGATACGTCGTACAATCAGAGCTATTTCAAGATCGACGATATCGAGCTGCCGACCAACACCGGCCGCGATTATGAGGGCGGCAACCTGGCGCATCGACCGCGCGCCAAGGGTGGTTACTTCCCCGTCGCGCCGGTCGACTCGGCGGTCGACATCCGCGGCGAGATGGTCTCGACGATGATCGAGATGGGTTTGCCTTGCGACAAGCATCACCATGAGGTCGCGGCCGCGCAGCACGAGCTGGGGCTGACGTTCGGCACGCTGGTGACGACGGCGGACCGGATGCAGGTCTATAAGTACGTCGTCCACCAGGTCGCGCATGCCTATGGCAAGACCGCGACGTTCATGCCCAAGCCGATCAAGGAGGATAACGGATCGGGGATGCACACGCACTTCTCGATCTGGAACGGCAAGACGCCGCTGTTCGCGGGCGAGAAGTACGCCGGGCTGTCGGATATGTGCCTGTATTTTATCGGCGGGGTGATCAAACACGCCAAGGCATTGAACGCCTTCACCAACCCGACCACCAACAGCTATAAGCGTCTGGTGCCCGGCTATGAAGCGCCGGTGCTGCTCGCCTACTCGTCGCGCAACCGCTCCGCCTCGTGCCGTATCCCCTATGGCACCGGGCCTAAGTCGAAGCGCGTCGAGGTCCGCTTCCCGGACGCGCTGGCAAACCCGTACCTTGCTTATGCCGCGCTGCTGATGGCGGGTCTGGACGGTATCCAGAACCGCCTCCACCCCGGCGAGGCGATGGACAAGAACCTCTACGACCTCCCGCCGGCGGAGCTGGCGGAGGTGCCGACCGTGTGCGCGTCGCTGCGTGAGGCGCTGGAGTCGCTGGAGGCGGACCACGATTTCCTCTTGAAGGGCGACGTGTTCACGGCGGACCAGATCGCGGCGTATGTGGAGCTGAAGTACCAGGACGTGGCGCGGTGGGAGATGACGCCGAGCCCGGTGGAATACGACATGTACTACAGCGCGTGAGGCGCGGCCACGCCCGCCGATGCGCGCGGGCGTAGCCAGTTGCGCACACGCGCTGTCGGCCGACCTCGCCCCATCAAGGATCGACGGCGTGGCTTCGCCACGACGTTGCGGTTGATCTACTCGGTCGCCTCGACCATCGACCGCCTAAACGGATCAGCATAGTTAAAGGATTTGCGTTCAAATAAGTCTTCCAGAGCGTCTAGGCCTTGCTCTCGCTTGAACATGACTTCGCTCGCCGTAACGGGTAGCAGCCATCCAACGTCGAAGCGGCCCTTCATACCCATCCCGTGTTGAAGCTTGGGTCCTTGCAGGTATGGCAAGCTGATCAACGCTCGATC
>CAXSEO010000136.1:0-6569 GCA_964235525.1 uncultured Sphingomonas sp.
GGCGGAGCCACTCGGCTTCGAGCGCGGGGCGGGACATCTGCTCATGACCCACCACCGCTATCACCCTCTTAGAAAATCCATCGGTCGATCGGACCCTCATCTGACAGGACGAAGCGATCAATATTCGCCCCCAGCCGGTATAACATGATCACCCTCTGGATGTGCATCCTCTCCAAACCTAGCTGATTGCGCGAAATGTTGGTGAACGCGGTAACGAGACGAAGATTGCTGAATGAATAGCCTTGAACGTTGTCAATCCGGTCCAGGCTCATTCGCCACGGCCTTATCCGCACGCCAGGTTCGCGCTGATCGCTGAACGGCCATCCCGTTTCTTCGCAATGCCCCGCCGCGCGCGTGACAAGCACGTCGAACTGGGCGAGCGTTAAATCGAATGCGATCCCGTCGCGAACCGCGCGAGCATGGGCTCGCCGGAACACCTTGTGCTCGTCTGCCGTCGCTGACCGCAGCGCCCGCTTGGCGAGTCGGGTCCGGCGACGAAGATGGCGCATCAGCTCGGGGACGACAGGTGCCAATGCCTCGTTCCCTTCCGGTGACATCGGCGGGTTAGCTCGGACCGGACCGGCGACCGGAGAAGACCCATGCTGTCCTCTTTAGATATGAATCGGCTTGCCCTGCACCGCCATCGCCGCCTCCTTGAGCGCCTCCGCGTGCGTGGGATGCGCGTGGCAGGTGTAGGCGATGTCCTCGGATGTAGCGCCAAACTCCATCGCCATCGCCGCCTCGGCGATCATCGTTCCCGCCAGGCTGGAGACGATCCACACACCCAGCACCCGGTCGGACTTCGCGTCCGCGATCACCTTGACGAAGCCGTCGGTGTCGCGATTGGTCTTCGCGCGGCTGTTGGCTGCGAACGGGAACTTGCCGACCTTCACCTCCCCCTTCTCGCGCGCGAGCTCTTCCGACAGGCCGACCCCGGCGATCTCGGGCATGGTGTAGACCACCGACGGGATCACGTCGTGGTTGACGATGCCGGTATGCCCGGCGATGTTCTCCGCCACCGCGACGCCCTCGTCCTCCGCCTTGTGCGCGAGCATGAGGCCTGGCGCGGCGTCCCCGATCGCCCACACGCCGGGCACCGGGGTGCGGAACTCACCATCGATCGGCACCTGCCCGCGCGCGTTGAGCTCCAGGCCGATCGCGGCGAGGTTGAGCCCGTCGACATTGGGGCGGCGGCCGATCGAGACCAGCACCACATCGGCCTGAAGGGTCTGTCCCTCGCCACCGACGGCAGGTTCGACCGCGACCGACGCGCGGCCGCCCTGCACCGTGACGCCCGTCACCTTGGTGCCGGTCATCAGCTCGAAGCCCTGTTTCTTGAACAGCTTGGCCGATTCGCGGCGGACCTCGCCGTCGAAGCCAGGCAGGATCTGGTCGAGATACTCGACCACCGTCACCCGCGCGCCGAGCCGCTTCCAGACGCTCCCCAGCTCCAGCCCGATCACCCCGCCGCCGATCACCACCAGATGCTCGGGCACCTTGGGCAGCGCCAGCGCGCCCGTGGAGTCGACGATCACCTGCTGGTCGATCGTCACGCCCGGCAGCGGGGTCACCGACGAGCCGGTGGCGATGACGATGTCCTTCGCCGTCACGGTCTGGTCGCCAACCTGCACCGTGTGCGCGTCGGTGAAGCTCGCGCGGCCCTTGAGCCAGGTCACCTTGTTCTTCTTTAACAGGAACTCGATCCCGCCGGTCAGTTCCTTGACCGCTTTCGCCTTCTCGGCGTGCATCTGGTCCAGATTGAGCGTCACGCCCGCAAACTCGACGCCGAACTTGGCGAGGTGCCCGCCCTTGGCCTCCTCGTACAGCTCGCTCGCGTGGAGCAGCGCCTTGGACGGGATGCACCCGACGTTGAGGCAGGTGCCTCCAAGCGTGTCACGGCTCTCCGCACAGGCGGTGCGCAGCCCCAGCTGCGCCGCCCGGATCGCGGCGACATAGCCGCCCGGCCCGGAGCCGATCACGAGAACGTCATAGTCGTACTGGTCAGGCATTGTCGTCGATCTTTCGGGGTAGCGGACGATAGCGAACGGTCGCGGGTTCGATCACGACCATATGGCCGTCGAAGCCCCCAGTTGCGAGTACCTGGAGAATGCGTTCGTTCATGTCGAGCTGCTGCTCAGGCTCGCACCGTACATAGAAGACCGCGACCGGTGCGGGCTTGCCAAAACCGAAGATCAATTCCGAGAAGTCGCTATCTTGGCTGACGATGATCCTATCTTCCGCAACAGCGAGTTCCAGAAGGCGTTCATCAGACCAGCGTCTATGATCCAGCGCCGCGCGGAGGACGTTATGTCGCCCAAGGGTAAACAGGCGAGCGAGCGTAATATTGATATGAACGTCAAGGAGGAACCTCAAGCCGCGCGGGCCCGCGCCACCGCAACATAGCTTTCGTCGTGCATCAGGTCAGCCGCAAAAGCCGCTGCGGCCCGCAGGTGTACCGCTTCTATTCCAGGGTACTCCTCCGCCATCCGCTCGGCGGCCCAACCCGCCGCCATAAGCTTGAGGACGAATTCGACCTTGAAGCGGGTTCCGCGGAATATCGGCTTACCAAATCCGATACCGGCATCGGAGTGGATATGTTCGCGCCAGTCCATGCCCGCCGCTCCTCACAAATCAATCAGTATCCGCGTCGGATCCTCGATAGCATTTTTCAGCGCGGCGAGGAACGTCACCGCCTCGCGCCCGGCGATCAGCCGGTGGTCGTAGCTGAGCGCGAGGTACATCATCGGCCGCGCGACGATCTGCCCCGCCTTGACCACCGGGCGTTCCTCGATGCGGTGGAGGCCGAGCACCGCGCTCTGCGGCGGGTTGATGATCGGGGTGCTCATCAGCGAGCCGAACACGCCGCCGTTGGAGATGGTGAAGGTCCCCCCGCGCATCTCGTCCATCTTGAGCGTACCGTCCTTGGCGCGGCGGCCGAAATCGCCGATCGCTTTCTCGACCTCGGCGACGCTCATCCGGTCCGCGTCGCGGATCACGGGGACGACCAGTCCGCCCGGCGCACTGACCGCGACCGAGATGTCGGCGTAATCGTGATAGACGATCTCGTCGCCCTCGATCGAGCCGTTGACGCTCGGCACGTCCTTGAGCGCCATGCACGCCGCCTTGACGAAGAAGCCCATGAAGCCGAGCCGGACGCCGTGCTTCTTCTCGAACAGCTCCTTGTAGGTGTTGCGCGCCGCGATCACCGCGGTCATGTCGACGTCGTTGAATGTCGTCAGCATCGCGGCGGTGTTCTGCGCGTCCTTGAGGCGCTTGGCGATCGTCTGGCGGAGCCGCGTCATGCGGACGCGCTCTTCCTTGCGGGTCGAGGCGGCGGCGGTGACCGAGGCGGGTTGCGGCGCGGACTCCAAGGCTGGCGCGGGTGCGGGCGCTTTGGCGCTGGCGGCCGTGGTGACGTCTTCCTTGGTCAGCCGCCCGTCGCGACCCGTGCCCCTCACCGTCGCGGGGTCGACGCCGAGCTCCAGCACCGCGCGACGCACCGAGGGGGAAAGCGCAGCGGCGGACTCGCGCGGCGGTTCGGGAGCGGCGGCCGGTGCGGGAGCGGCGGCGGGTGACGCGGTGACGGCGGGTTCGGGGGCGACCTCCCGCGCGGGCGCACCTGCCCCGGCGTCGATCGTCGCGATCATCGCGCCCACCGCGACCGTATCGCCGACCTTGACCGCATAGGCCCCCATCGTCCCCGCGACCGGCGAGGGCACCTCCACCGACACCTTGTCGGTCTCGAGCGCGGCGATCGGCTCGTCCGCGCGCACCGGGTCGCCCGGCTGCTTGAGCCATTCGCCCAGCGTCGCCTCGGTGATCGATTCGCCCAGCGTGGGGACGAGAACTTCGGTGGCCATGGTTCAACTACCTTGTCGTTCCCCGGCGAAGGCCGGGGCCCAGTTTCGTGCCGTTTGGCGAGGATGTGCCCCGCCATCAACTGTTACGCGACTGGGCCCCGGCCTTCGCCGGGGAACAGCACGCCCATATGTTAAGCCGTTGCGCCGCCCGCCTTGGCGGTGGAGGTCGCGACCTCGCCGCGCTGTGTGCGGCGAATCTCGCCGCGGACGCTGTGGCCGAGCGCGTCCGCGACCAGCGCGCCCTGCTCGACCTGATGCCGCTTCATCAGCCCGGTCGCGGGCGAGGCGGAGGCGGAGCGGCCCGCATAGCGGGGGCGCTGCGGCTTCACACCCGCCTCGCGCAAGCATCCCTCGATGAACGGCTCGACGAAGAACCAGTACCCCTGGTTGCGCGGTTCCTCCTGCGCCCAGATCACCTCTTGCAGCGCGGGCATCCGCTTCAGCCGCGCGATCAGCGGCTCGCCCGGGAAGGGATAGAGCTGTTCGACGCGGACGATCTGCGTCGCCGTATCACCCGCAGCGTCGCGCGCTTCCATGAGATCATAGGCGACCTTGCCCGTGCACAGCACCAGTCGCCTGGTGTCCGTGTCTGCGGGCGCGCTCGGGTCGGACAGGATCCGCTTGAAATGCGTGTCGCCGAGGAAGTCCGCGCGCGCCGACACCGCGAGCTTGTGCCGGAGCAGCGACTTGGGGGTGAACACCACCAGCGGCTTGCGGAAGCCGCGGTGCATTTGGCGGCGTAGCAGGTGAAAATAGTTGGCGGGCGTGGTCACGTTCGCGACCTGCATGTTGTCGCCCGCGCATAGCTGCAGGAAGCGCTCGGGCCGCGCGGACGAATGCTCCGGCCCCTGCCCTTCATAACCGTGCGGGAGCAGCATCACGAGCCCGTTGGCGCGCAGCCACTTGGCCTCGCCGCTGGCGATGAACTGGTCGATCATGATCTGCGCGCCGTTGGCGAAATCGCCGAACTGCGCCTCCCACAGCACCAGCGTCTTGGGGTCGGCGAGCGCGTAGCCGTACTCAAACCCGAGCACGCCATATTCGCTGAGCGGCGAGTCGAGTACCTCGAACCGGCCATGCTCGACGGTGGCGAGCGGGATATATTTATGCTCGTCCCGCTGGTCGACCCAGACCGCGTGGCGCTGACTGAACGTGCCGCGCCCGGAATCCTGCCCGGACAGGCGGACGCCATAGCCCTCGGACAGCAACGCCCCAAACGCGAGCGCTTCTCCGGTCGCCCAGTCGAAGCCAGTGCCGCCCCTGAACATCTCGCGCTTGGTGTCGAGCACGCGGGCGAGCGTCTTATGGATGGTCAAGCTGTCAGGCGCGGTGGTCAGCGTGCGGCCGAGCGCGTCGAACAGCTTGGGCTCAACGCCGGTCTCGACGTTGCGCCGCGCGCTCTCCGCATCGGCGGGGGCGTGGAGCCCCGACCAGCGCCCCGCGAACCAGTCCGCCTTGTTGGGCTTATACGACGCGCCCGCCTCGAACTCACCTTCGAGCAACGTCGTGTACTGCTTGACGTTCTCGTCGATCCACGGCTGGTCGACGACGCCCTGGTCGATCAGCCGCTTGCCATAGACCGCGCTGACCGGCGGGTGCTGGCGGATGCGGTCGTACATCAGCGGCTGGGTAAAGCTCGGCTCGTAACCCTCGTTATGGCCGAAGCGGCGATAGCACCACATGTCGATGACGATATCGCGATGGAACCGCTGGCGGAACTCGATCGCCATCTTGGTCGCGAAGGTGACCGCCTCGGGATCGTCGCCGTTGACGTGGAAGATCGGCGCCTGGACGCCCTTGGCGACGTCGGACGAATAGGGCGAGGAGCGCGCGAACTGCGGGCTGGTGGTGAAGCCGATCTGGTTGTTGATGATGAAGTGAACGCACCCCCCGGTATTGTATCCGCGGATGCCGGAAAAGCCGAGACACTCCCACACGATCCCCTGCCCCGCCATCGCCGCGTCGCCATGGATCAGCACGGGCAACGAGCCGGTGTGCTCTTTCAGGTCACCCGCGATCGTCTGGATCGCGCGGGTCTTGCCGAGCACCACCGGGTCGGCGGCCTCAAGATGCGACGGGTTGGCGACCAGCGATAGGTGGACCTTGACCCCGTCGAACTCGCGGTCGGTCGAGGTGCCGAGATGGTATTTGACGTCCCCCGATCCGCCCACATCTTCCGGATTGGCGGAGCCGCCGGAAAACTCGTGGAAGATCACCCGCAGCGGCTTGGCCAGCACATTGGCCAACACGTTGAGCCGCCCGCGATGCGCCATGCCGAACACGATCTCGCGGATGCCGGTCTGACCACCGTACTTGATCACCGACTCCAGCGCTGGAATCATGCTCTCGCCACCGTCGAGCCCGAACCGCTTGGTGCCGACATATTTGCGGCCGAGGAACTTCTCCCACTGCTCGGCCTCGATCACCTTGTTGAGGATCGCCTTCTTGCCCTGCGGGGTGAAGTCGATCTCCTTGTCCTTGCCCTCCATCCGGTCCTGGAGGAAGCGGCGCTCCTCGACATCGGCGATGTGCATGAACTCGAGGCCGACATTGCCGCAGTAATTCGCGCGCAGGATGTCGACCACCTCGCGGATCGTCGCCCATTGCAGCCCGAGCGTGCCGCCGAGATACACCGGCCGGTCGATGTCAGCGTCGGAGAAGCCGTGATATTCGGTGGTGAGGTCGGCGGGCATCTCGCGCTTGACGAGC
>CAXSEO010000137.1:0-6557 GCA_964235525.1 uncultured Sphingomonas sp.
AGGGGCGGCGTCCTTCGGCCCCTGATCCTCGTCATGCGGGTGGAAACCAGTTGGTCGCCCGTGCAGCCTTGCCGCTCCGTCGCGCGCGGCGCGCCGGATGATGACGAAGAAGAACGGGATGTAGAAGATCGCCAGCAAGGTCGCGGTCAGCATCCCGCCGATCACCGCGGTGCCGATCGCGACGCGGCTGTTCGCGCCCGCGCCGGTCGAGATCGCGAGCGGGAACACGCCGAAGATGAACGCGAAACTGGTCATCAGGATCGGGCGGAGGCGGATCTTGGCGGCCTCCTTCGCGGCATCAATCACCCGCGCGCCCTTGCGCTCGGCCTGCTCGGCGAACTCGATCATCAGGATCGCGTTCTTGGCGGCGAGTCCCATCGTCGTCAGCAGCCCGATCTGCAGGTACACGTCGTTGACGAGCCCGCGCAGCGTCACCGCCAGGATCGCGCCGACCAGCCCCAACGGAATGATCAGCAGCACCGCCACCGGAATGGCCCAGCTCTCGTACAGTGCCGCGAGGCACAGGAATACGACCAGCAGCGACAGGCCGTACAGGATCGGGGCCTGCCCCGAGGAGAGGTTCTCCTGAAACGACAGCCCCGCCAGCGCGAGCGAGGTGCCGGGGATCTGCGCGGCCAGCTGGCGCATCTTGAGCAGCGCCTGGCCGGAGCTTTGCCCCGGCGCGGACGAACCCTGATACTCGTAAGAGGGCACGCCGTTGAACCGCGACAGGCTCACCGGCGCCTGGCTCCAACCGGTCTTGGCGAACGAGGAGAACGGCGTCATCGCGCCCGTGCTGCCACGCACATACCATTGCGACAGGTCGGACGGCTGCAGGCGGTACGGCGCGTCGCCCTGCACATAGACGCGCTTGACGCGGCCGCGGTCTAGGAAGTCGTTGACGTAGCGGCCGCCCCACGCGGTCGAGAGCGTGGTGTTCACGTCATTCTGGTTGAGCCCCAGCGCGGCGAGCTCCTGTTGGTCGACATTGACGTCCAGCGTCGGCACGTCGGGCAGCTCGCTCAATCGCACGCCGACCAGCGACGGGTCGGCGCTCGCCTTCGCGAGCAGCTGGTCACGCGCCGCCTCGAACTTCTGCTGGCTCATCCCCGACGTGTTCTGCAACTCCACGGTGAAGCCATTCGCCTGCCCCAAGCCCCGGATCGAGGGCGGGACCAGCGCATAGACCTGAGCGTCGCGAATGTTATGGTACGCGCCCGAGGCTCGCTGAGTGATAGCGTCGGCGTTGTTCTGCGAGCCACTGCGGTTCTTGTAATCGGACAGCGCGATAAAGGCGAGCCCGGTATTCTGCCCCCCCGGCGCGCCGCCGGCACCGCGTCCGACCGCCGTGAAGACGGTCTCGACATTCTTGCCCTCGTCATGGGTGAGGTATTTTTCGACCTGGTTGCGAACCTCGATCGTGCGGTTGAGCGTCGCGCCGGCGGGCAGCTGGAATTGCACCAGCGCGATGCCCTGATCCTCCGTCGGCAGGAACCCGGTCGGCAGCCGCAGGAACATGATGGCGAGCAGCGCGACGATGCCCGCATAAATCAGCAGAAACAGCCATTTGCGATCAACCAATATGTCCACCGACCGCTGGTAGCGATCGCTGAGCGAGTCGAACCCTTTGTTGAACCGGTCACGGCCGCGCGCGAGGAAGCGGCCGACGTTGGGGACGTGTCGCCCGAACCAGCCTTGCCGGACCGGATCGCCACCCCCGTTTTTTGGCTTTTGCTTGAGCAGCGAGGTGGTCAGCGCGGGGGTCAGGATCAGCGCCACGAGCACGGACAGGATCATCGCCGACACGATCGTCAGCGAGAACTGGCGATAGATGACGCCGGTCGAGCCGCCGAAGAACGCCATCGGCAGGAACACCGCCGACAGCACCAGCGCGATCGCGATCAGCGCCACCGTGATCTCGCCCATCGACTCGATGGTGGCATCACGCGGGTTCGTCTCAGGGTCCTCTTCCAGCAACCGCTCGACATTCTCGACCACCACGATCGCGTCGTCGACGAGCAGGCCGATCGCGAGCACCAGTCCGAACAGCGTCAACGTGTTGATCGAGAAGCCAGCCACATAGAAGACGCCGAACGTGCCCAGCAGCACCACCGGCACCGCGATCGCCGGGATCAGCGTCGCGCGGATACTCTGCAAGAACACGAACATGACGATGACGACGAGGATGATCGCCTCGATCAGCGTCTTGACCACGTCCTCGATCGACAGCTTGATGAAGTTGGTCGAGTCATTCTCGTACGCGTATTTGTAGCCGGGCGGGAACGACTTGGATGCATCGCTGATCGTCTGTTTGACGAGCCGCGCGGTCTTGAGCGCGTCCGCGCCGGGGGACAGCAGCACCGCGATACCCGAGCCCGGATGGCCGTTCACCTCGCTCTGCGTCGAATAATCCTCCGCGCCGAGCTCGACATGGCCGACATCCCTGACCCGCACGGTCGCGCCGCTGCTGAGCGTCTTGAGCAGAATATTCTCGAACTGATCGGGCCGTTGCAGCCGCGACTGCGCGGTCACGGTGGCGTCGAGGAACTGGTTGGCCGGCGCCGGCTGCGCCCCGAGCTCGCCCGCGGCGACGTCGACATTCTGGTTGGTGATCGCGGTGATGACGTCGCCCGGCATCAGCTGAAACGATTGCAGCTTGGCCGGGTCGAGCCAGATCCGCATCGCATATTGCGAGCCGAACACGTTGGTGTTGCCGACGCCCTGGATGCGCCCGAGCGGGTCCTGCAGGTGCGAGACGAGATAGTCCGACACGTCCTGCGACGCGGTCTGGTCGGTGCTGTCGTACACGCCCGCGATCAGCAGGAAGTCGGGGTTCGACTTGCGGACGATCAGCCCCTGTTGCTGCACCTGCTGCGGCAGGCGCGGGAGCGATTGCTGGACCTGGTTCTGGACCTGGACCTGCGCGATGTCCGGGTTCGTCCCCTTGTTGAAGGTGACGGTGATCGTCACCTGCCCGCGCGACGAGGAAGAAGACTGGAAATAGAGCAGCCCGTCGATGCCGGTCAGCGTCTGCTCGATCGGCTGCGTGACCGAGTTCTGCAATGTCGTGGCGCTCGCGCCGGGGTAGGTCGCGTTGATCGTGACCTGCGGCGGCGCGACGTCGGGATACTGCGCGATCGGCAGCCCGAGGATGCCGCCGATCCCTGCGAGCATGACGATGATCGCCAGCACCCAGGCGAAGATCGGTCGGTCGATGAAGATACGCGACAGCATGTGGGGGTCAGCCGCGCTTGCCGGCCGCGCCGCCGCTGGCGCCGCCGCCCTTTTCCTTGGACGGGGCCTTGACCACCTGTGGCGTCGTCGCCGGGACGGGGCGGATCGCCTGATTGGGCTTCAGCAGCGCCAGACCCTGCGTGATGATCTTGTCGCTCCGGCTAACGCCCTTGGTGACCACCCAATAAGGACCCTGCGTCCGGTCCGCCTCGATCGTGCGCTCGACCGCCTTGTTGCCGGGCCCGACGATGAACAAGGTCGCGTTGCCTTTCTGGTCGTGCGACACCGCCTGTTGCGGCACGAGAAAGGCGTCGTGGTTGATCGCCTGCGCGAAATACGCGCGGACGAACATGCCGGGCAGCAACAGCCCTTTGGGGTTGGCGAAGCGCGCGCGCAGCGTGACGGTGCCCGTCGCCTGGTCGACCACCACTTCGGAGAACTCGACGCTGCCGGTCAGGCCGTAACCGCTGCCGTCGTCAAGCTGCAGCCGCACCACCGCGCGCGTCGGGCTTATCCCATTCTCGTCCGCGAGCTCGCGGCGTAGCGCGAGCAGGTCGGCGGATGATTGCTGGATATCGACATAGATCGGGTCGAGTTGCTGGATCGTCGTCAGCGGGTCGGTCTGGCTGGTCGTGACCAGCGCGCCGACGGTGAACGCCGACCGCCCGATCCGGCCCGAGATCGGCGCGGGGACGGTCGTGAAGCGCAGGTTGATCTGGGCGGTCTCGAGCGTGGCGCGGTTCTGCTGGATCGCGGCCTGGCCCTGGCGCGCCTGCGCGACCGCATTGGTGTAATCCTGCTGCGACACCGCCTGGAGCTTGGCGAGCGGGGCGAAGCGCGCGGCCTGCGCCTGCGACGCGGCGGCGCTGGCCTGCGCGCTGGCGAGATTGGCGCTCGCCTGGTTCACCGCCGCGCGGTAGAGTGAGGGGTCGATCTGGTACAGCGGCTGCCCCACGTGGACGATCGAGCCTTCGACGAACAGCCGCTTCTGGATCAGGCCGCTGACCTGCGGGCGCACCTCGGAGCTTTGATACGCGACGACGCGCCCGGCGAGGTTGGCGGTGATCGGCGCGCTGGTCGACTGCACGGTGACATAGCCGACCTGTGGCGGCCCCTTGGGTCCGCCCGCGCCCTTACCCTTGCCTTGCCCCTGGCCGGACCCGACGCTGCATCCGCCGAGCGTCAGCGCGAGCACGGGGACGAGTAGAAATGTGCGATTGGTGAAGTGCGGCAAGGTCGCCCCAACATGCTCGGTGGCCCGACGCGCGCGGGCAGCCCGGCGCGGAGGCGGCCTCTTAACGCTTTTTTGTGCGAGTGCGAAACCCACGTCGATCAACAACCGCGCTGATTTTGTTTCGACCCGCGGGTCGCGGCTTTACGCCGCCGGACGATGCCTCGATACATCGGGTGCCGGAGTGTTCCGGCACGGCTCTCCGGAGACAGGCAGGATGAAGACATGGCTGGGCGCGGCGGTACTGGCGATGACAAGCGTCGCGATGTCGGCTGAGGCGCAAGACACGCCCGCCGTCGCGCCAGCGCGTGAGGGCGCGCTCACGCTCCAGCGCGTGTTCGGCAATCCCGATCTGGCGGGGCCGCAGCCGCGCGCGCTCAAACTGTCGCCCGACGGCACGCTGCTGACCAGCTTGCGGAACCGCGCGGACGAAAAAGAGCGCTACGACCTGTGGGCGACCGACACGCGCACCGGGCAAAGCCGGATGCTGGTCGACAGCAAGCGGGTCGGCTCGGGCGCGGACCTGTCGGAAGCGGAGAAGATGCAGCGCGAGCGCGCGCGGATCGGCGGGCAGCGCGGGATCGTCGCTTACGACTGGGCCCCGGACGGGTCGGCGATCCTGGTGCCGCTCGACGGCGACCTGTTCCTCGCCCGCCTCGACGGCACGGTGCAACGGCTCACCAGCACGCCCGGCGGCCAGCTCAACCCGGTGATCAGCCCGCGCAGCGGCTATGTCAGCTTCGTGCGCGGGCAGAATTTGTTCGTGCAACCGCTCGCTGGAGGCGCCGCGCGGGCGATCACGGCCGATGGCGCGGGGACGGTCCACTGGGGCGAAGCGGAGTTCGTTGCGCAGGAGGAGATGGACCGGCGCACCGGCTATTGGTGGTCGCCCGACGAGGCGCACCTTGCGGTCGAGCGGTTCGACGAGGCCCCGGTCGGCGTCGTCACCCGCGCGGCAATCGGCGCGGACGGGACCAAAGTGTATGACCAGCGCTATCCGGCGGCGGGGACGCCCAACGTGCGGGTCGAGCTGTACGTGATGCGCCCGGACGGCTCGGGGCGGGTCAAAGTGGACCTTGGCAGCAATCCCGACATCTATCTTGCCCGCGTCGACTGGACGCCGGACGGCAAGACGCTGCTGGTCGAGCGCGAAAGTCGCGACCAGAAGACGCTCGACATGCTCCGCGTCGACCCCGCGACGGGCGATTCAACCGTGCTATTCACCGAGCGGGCGGGCGCGCGCGGCTGGCTCAACCTGTCCGACGCGTACCACACGATGCCCGACGGCAGCCTGATCTGGTCCTCCGAGCGTGACGGCTACCGCCACCTGTACCGCTTCGCCGACGGGCGGTGGACGCAGCTGACGCACGGGCGCTGGGTCGTGACCGACCTGGTTGGCGTCGATGAGAAAGCGGGCAAGCTCTACTTCACCGGCACGAAGGACGACGTCCTCGAGCATCAACTCTACGCGCTCGAGCTCGCGCACCCGGGCGAGCCGGTGCGGCTGACCGAGCGCGGCTGGACGAATGCGGCGACGATGGACGCGGGCGCGACGCGGCTGATCGTCTCGCGCTCCAACTCCGCGCAACCGCCGCAGCAATACCTCGCCGATACAACGGGCAAGCGGCTGTCGTGGATCAACGAGAACGCGGTCGCGGCGGCGGACCACCCGTATCACCCGTACCTCGCCATGCATCAGCCGACCCGCTTCGGCACGCTCCGCGCGGCGGACGGCACCGAGCTGCACTGGGAGATGATCACCCCGCCGCTCGTCCCCGGCAAACGCTACCCGGTGTTCTTCCAGCATTATGGTGGTCCCGGCACCGGCCAGCAGGTGACGCGCGGGTGGGGCGGGGCGCTCGCGCAGTACCTCGTCAGCCGGGGGTGGATCTTCTTCCAGATCGACAATCGCGGTTCGTACAATCGCGGCAAGGCGTTCGAGGACCAGATCTATCGCGCGATGGGTTCGGTCGAAGTGCAGGATCAGCTCGCGGGCGCGACGTATCTCAAGACGCTGCCCTTCGTCGACGCGCGCAAGATCGCGATCTATGGCTGGTCGTATGGCGGCTACATGACGCTCAAGATGCTCGAA
>CAXSEO010000138.1:0-6550 GCA_964235525.1 uncultured Sphingomonas sp.
CTGGCTGGGGAGACATAAATGATAGCACCGAAACGGAGCGAGCTACTGCCAACGACTGCTTTCCAGGCGTGAAAAGCGTAAGTGTCGGTGAGCGAAGCTGGGGCACAATACGCACCGGGCGTGACCCGCGCGACACGTTGGCAAAGATCTGGATTGATTATACCTGAAACAATGCTGGGCAAATGAGCAGGTTCGTCGACAATCACGTTTCGCGAGAAGGTCAGTTTAGCCTAGGTTAGAATAGTGTGACTGGATCGTATTATTTGTCTATACCGGTTGCAAATAGATTAGTTTCCTATCAGGAGTATTATTTTACCTCTAATGAGGAGTTTCGGTCTTTCACTTCGAGTTATAAACTGGCCTTGAGCTATGCGGATGAATGTCGGCGTCGAGAACACGACAGATCTTTAATCCTGGCGCCAGGCAGCGATCGAGGATCTGCGCTGTAGCTTGATCACTGTTCTTGGCCATAATTGATGATGATTCTTAGCGGTAACCGTCATATGTTCGTCGTCTTCACGAAGGAGGGCGCGGCCTATATGACCGTTATGACGGGCGGTGTGTCACAATATGACATCACGATTCGGTTAACCGAAGCGGAATCGTCGGTCATCAGTCAAGATAGGAATTTGGCGATAGCGTTGTCCACGGATGTAATTACGCGCTCATCGGCTTACCAATATCGAACGGTACGGCCCCCGATAGGACCCAGTTAACGGGCAGCTGCTCGCTTACGAAGATCGGTCTACCAAGAACTATAGTACGGCCCTCGTTCGGTCCGAACCGACAAGTTTAGCCGTACGATGACCCGCGGTCGCATTCAGATCGCTCCTCGCAAATGGCTCGGTTAGCAAACTACGGAGATTCCAAGTCCGTGATCCTCATCACTGCGGAGATCATCGAAACTCGCGTTGAAGAAAATACGCCGCCGCCTCTTAAAGTATAAACCTGCACTATGACCTATTCGGCTTTCCTAGCACAATTCAATGCAACTGGCCCGGAGAAGGCGCAGGGCTACTTCTCTGTGCAGTTTGAGGGGATGTCGGCGCTGGAGAGGCAGGATGCGCGAGCGAAGCTGCTCCACCACGCGCTTGAGGGCGATACGGTCGATCTCGATGGCCTTCGCTTAATCGGCGATGCTGATACAGTGGCTCAGCTGGCGGGAGCAGGGTCGCTGGCGGCGCGTTTCGGCCCGCGCTGGGATAGTATCAGGCTCGAGACGCTTTGGACGCTCACAGGCGATGTGCGGTATTTGACGAGGTGCGTTCCAATGCTGGACGACTCAGATCCGGCGGCGCAGAAGATTGTGGCCGAGATGCTCGCGCGCCTTACCCTTCCGCCCGCTTTGGGCGAAGCGATCGCCGATCGCCTGTTGGACGGACGGCATGAAAACATAGCGCTTCCCCTCACGGTTGCCTGGTTGTCGACGCGCGGCGTCGCCGCCAGCAGTCCAGCCGATTTCAGTCGACATCTGCCCTTTGTGCGGTCGGTGTTGGAAGCCGATCCGACCCACCGTCGCGAACTGCTGACACGAGGCGGGTAAGGGCAGCCTGCAACGGAGAGCACCTTCGCGGCGTGATTAGCCGCCCGTTCGCGCGGGTTGGTGACAAGATCAGCTGCGGCGGCGCGATCCTGTCGGGCTCGCCCAACATGTTCGTCGGCGGCGCGGCGCGAACGGTGGCACCGATCCAGTCGGAGGTGCCCGAATTACCCCGTGGTAGTGTCAGTCTCGGAGTCATGGCTGCTAAGGAGCTCGGCAACGACGAAGCGGATTTCGACCATGCGCTCTAAGCTATCCAGTGGGCATATCAAAGTTGCAACTGGTCAAAGCAAGAAAGGTCTGTTCTGACCGAGGGATAGATTCTGACCTCTCGGCCAGTTCATCACCGGCGCGCAAACCGTGTTGATCAACGGTCGGCCCGCTACCTTCACCGCCGGCTCGTTCGCCAGCTGCAGCAAGGACGGCGGCGGCGCAATCCCGCTCGCGACCGGCGCGGCCACCGTCACGATCACCACGGGACTGGCGGGGAGGATCGGCGAAACACTCGGGTGCAGCGCCAAGTCGATCGGCCAGGCTTCTCCAAACGTGTTCATCGGCGGGCCAAGCGCGGCAGACCCGGACGTGACGATTAACCCGGAACTACCCGGCCGGGTGGTCACGAGCCTGCAAGTGCTGGGGATAGCGGGGGCGTTGCTGACGCTGCCTTACTTGGTGGTGGCCTTGGGCGTCGCGGGTACGATCGGCGTCGGCGCGTTGGGCATGGTCGGCTCGGCGGTAGGCGGAAAGGCCATGCACGCGGCCGGCGAAGCCATGGGAATGTCCGAGGCGGGCGTGCGGGCGAATACAGCATGAGCGCTTTATCGCTTCGCATGGAGTTGCTCCTGATTCTTATTGGGTTGGTCCCTCTGAAGCCTTGCATTTGAGCGACGCGCAGCGAACACTGGTCAGTGTGGCTTATGTGTCGGGGAGCTATGAGAGTACGGAGCCATTCGCCGTGAGTTACCTGTACATGAGTGGTAAGCAGGTTCGAATCACTTCAAGGCTATCCACCGCGCTTACACTGCTCGCGTTCATGTTTGACTCGCACGCCAATTTGCAAAGGCTCTCAGCTCTTGATCCCGAGCTCCCGGCTTCCGAAGCGGTTGAGGCACTGGACGTCCGGTACGCAAACTTTCTTACGCCGAAGGTGGGGCAATACCTACCGGGGGAGCATCTCGCGAGCACGCGTTCGATCTGGCGCTACTACCTTGTCGAAGATTATGGGGAAGTGGTGCCCCTTGCCGATTGCCAGCTTGCGGCACCGCTAGTGGCCGGCGCCTGGGCCGATCAGGAGACCGAACGAATGAACCTGTCGTCGCGCCTCGCGAAGTTCAACCCGCCTAACTCGGCTGAGATAATAGCTGGATGAGCAGATAATATTTTGGCCGACGCTACACGAGTCGTGATCAATACAGAGTTCACGAACGCCATCGCCTATGCGCGCCAGCATGCCACGGCCGGGCTGAAAGTCCAACGGTTTGATCCAGTGTATCTGACCACCCTCGATCAGCTGGCCGTAATAGATGCGACTATCGCGCAGCGGGGCGATTTACGTAACTTGCGCTCGGGTGAGATCACGCTTGGACTAATGGCGGCCAAAGAACTTGGCAACGATGAAGCAGACTTCGCCCACGCCCTGCATGTGATCCAGTGGGAAGCGGATACTGCCACCGGCGACAATGCTGAATACCGGCTGTGACTCAACAAGACCTGATCGTCATAATCAAGTCGTCGCGCGTCATTCAGTCCTTCACTGTCTTGAACCACAGCATGTCCGCGTGCCAGCCGCGCTCGGCCGCCGCCGCGACCAGCTTGTCGCGCCAATCGGGGCCACGCGCGCCGAGCGCGGGCATGACCACCGCCGGTTCGAACGGCCCCTTGCCGGTCAACAGCAACAGCCCCGACCAGCCCTCATGGTTGAGGTCGAGCGTCAACCGGTAACGGTCGCCGCCGAGCGCGGCCAGGGGCACACCCTTGACCGAATGCGCGACCTCAATGGCGAAGGCGGCCCGGCTGGGAAAAACGGGACTAAGCTTGCCTGACGGTTCGAGTCCGATCAGCGTGAAGTCCTGGCCCGCCTCGGGGGCAATGTCGATCACCGCCTCGGCGGCTAGCTCGCCCGCATAGGCGCTGCCGGGGGGCGCGACACGCATCCCGAACTTGCGCTGCGGCGCGGATAGCCGCCCAGTGTCGCTGCCCCGGATCTGGCGATAGGCGTCGAGTACCGCGCAGCCGGGCTGCGTGATCGGCGCGACCTCCGCGAAGTCCAGGTCGGCATGGGCGATACCCTGCTCCTGCAACGCGCGGCTGATCTCGCTTTGCGCGGCGGACGGGTCGCCCGCGACCCCGGTGAGTCCGACTGCGACCCCGTGCGGCCCGCGCCGGATCGCGCCGACGCCGAGCCAGGTGCAGGCGACGGAGGGCAATGCGGCGTTGATCGCATTCCGCGCCGACGCCACCGGATCGCCCGGGCGGACACTCGCGATCGGCGGGGATGGCGACGAGGACCCGTGCGGGCGGCTGGTCAACGCCAACAGCGCCGCCACAACCAGCAGCACCGCCGCCAGCGCCCCGGCGGGGACGAGCCAGCGCGGCCGCGCAGGTCGCGCGGCCCGGGCGGGCACGGGCGCAGTCGCGCGATCGAGCTCGGCCAGCACCGCGTCCATCGACGCCAGCCGCTTGTCGGGGTCGGCGCGGGTCATGTGCTCGAGTACTTCGCGCAAGGCGGGCGGCGCGGCCGACAGGTCCGGTCCCGCGCGGCGCTTGTCGACCGCGTCGACCAGCGAGCCGCCCATGCCGGCATCCCGCCCCGCCGCGACCGCGAGCATCACCAGCCCGAGGCTGTAGACATCCGTCCACGGCCCGAGCCGCCGGCCGAAATCGCCGAGCTGCTCGGGGGCGACATAGCCCAGCTTGCCCGCGAACCCGTCTCCCACGATCGTCGCGGTGCCAGGGTCGAGGTCCTTGGCGATGCCGAAATCGATGATCTTCGCGCGCTCCAGCTGGCCGTTGCCGAGCAGCACATTGTCGGGCGACATATCGCGGTGGATCGCGCCCAGCGCATGCGCGGCGCGCAGTCCGGAAGCGAGACGGCGGAGCAGCCCCACCAGCTGTTCGAGCGTCGGCCGGAGCGAGCCGAGCACGTCTGACAGCGGCGCGCCCTCGATATATTCGGTGACGATATACAGCACGCCCAACTGCGGCTCCTGCGCGAGCACGCGATATTGCACCACCGCCTCATGGTGGAGATGGGTCAGCGTGCGCGCCTCGCGGTGGAACAGCGAGATGACATTGGGGTCGGCGGCCAGCGCGGGCAACACGACCTTAATCGCGACCCGCTCATCGGTGATGACGTTCGCGCCCTCGAACACCTCGCCCATCCCGCCGCGGGCGATGAAGCGCTTCACCTCGAAGATGTGGTTCAGGATATCGCCCGGCTTGATACCGAGTCGCGGAGCGGCGGGCGGGAGCGTACTATCCCCCGCCGGGCTGAACACCGTGCCTTCCGCGTCGGGCGCGCCCGGCTGGAACACGGTGCGGTCCTCGTCCTCGCCGCTCACGCGAAGCCTCCCGGCGCGGCAAAGGATAGCAGCGTCGCTTCCTGCGCGGACACCAGCACCGCCGTGACGTTGTCGGGAGCGCCGCGCTCCAGCGTCAGCGCGAGCAGGCGGTCGACCGCCACCTGCCGCGCGTCACCCTCGCCGAGCAGCGTCGCGATCTCGGCGTCCGTCACCGGCCCGGTCAGCCCGTCGCTGCACAGCAGGAACAGGTCGCCCGGCTCGACCTCGTCGACTACCACATCGACCTGCACCCGCTCGCCGACCCCGACCGCGCGCGCGAGGACGTGACCGCGCGGGTGGGTGCGAACCTCGTCCGCGGTCAGCAGCCCGCGATCGACCAGCTCCTGCACCTGCGTGTGGTCGCGAGTGAGCTGGTGCAATCTCCCGTCGCGGAGCAGGTACCCGCGGCTGTCGCCGACCCACAGCACCGCGAAACGCCCGTCGCGGACCAGCAGCGCGACCACCGTCGAGCCCATCTGCTGACCGCGCCGCTGCGACTCGCGCCAGATCAGCCGGTTGCCGTGGTGGATGCCTTCCGCCACCGCGCGGGCCGCGTCCTCGAAATCGGCCGCGAGCGGCGCGTTGTCGAGCGCGCTCGCGAGCGTGCGCGAGGCCCAGTCGCCATGCGCGTGCCCGCCCATCCCGTCCGCGACCGCCCACACGCCGTCGGCGGCGCGGTCGCAGAAGCTGTCCTCGTTTGCGCGGCGGACCAGTCCGGGGTGGGTGAGCGCGGCGCTGTCGAGGCGGAGCGGGGCGGTCATGCCGCAACCTCAACCGCGAGCATGTGCGCCAGGAGCTCTGGCGGGCGAGCGCCGCCGAGCGCCCCATCCTCGTCGCCCGCCAACCACCAGCGCGGCTTCGCTGGCGCGCCGTCCTCTCGTGGCAGGTCCAGCGCCTCGGCGGCGGCGGCCAGCGCGTCGGCGCTCCACCGCTCGGCGATCGCCTGATACAGCAGATCCTCGATCGCCGCCGCCGCCGCGAGCGGGGCTGGCGTCGGCAGTTCGAGGTAGATCGGAAACCGCCGTCCCGCGGCGTCCTGCGACAGCGCGAGCGCTCCGCCCGTCGCGTCGTTCGCGAAGCGCCAGGTCGGCGCAAGATCATGGCGCACCTCGAACGCCGCGCCATGCCCCTCGCGCGCATCCGCGAGCGAGGCGGACAGCCACGCGTCGGACACCTCGGCCTCCGCGCGGGTGAAGCCGCGCGAGACGAAATCGCCGTGCGCGGGCAGCTTGCCGTACAGTCGCGCGGTCACAACGCCGCCGGGCACTGGAACGACCACGGCCCCGCATGGCCGAACGGGTTCTTGTCGCTGGGCAGCGCCACGCTCAGCACCGCAGCCGTCGGCCCCGTCCCGAACGCCGCCTTGAGCGTCGTCGGCCCCGTATTCTGCAGCTTCGCCTTGTCCATCAGCCGGAACAACGCCCACGGCCCCTCGGTCTCCACCCGCGCG
>CAXSEO010000139.1:0-6512 GCA_964235525.1 uncultured Sphingomonas sp.
CGCCGACACGAGGGGGTCTGACCCGGTCAGTCCCGCCGCCGGGATGTGCGCCCCAAGCACCTCGTGGTTGGTCTGCATATTGCGCGCCAGCATCGCGGTGACGGCGGAGATCCCGACCGAGGCGCCGATGTTGCGCGACAGGTTCATCAACGACGCGCCCTCGGTCCGGAAGCGGGGCGACAGCGTCCCGAACGCGGAGATGTTGAGCGGGATGAAGATCAGGCCCAGACCGACTCCCTGGATCAGCCCGGTGACGACGAAGGTCGACGACCCCATCTCCAGCGTCCAGCCCGTCATCTCCCACAACGACAACGCAGCGACCACGAGCCCGCTGCCGACCAGCCAGCGCGGGTCGACGCCGCGCCCGATCAGTCGCCCGGCGATCTGCATGCTGAACACCATGCCGATGCCGCGCGGGACCAGCAGCAAGCCGGTATCGAGCACCGGATAACCGAACAGGCCCTGTAGCATCGGCGGCAGCAGCGCCATCGTCGCCATCATCAGCACGCCCACGATAAGCATGAAGAAGACGCCGGTCAGCAGGTTGCGATTGCCGAACAGGGTACGATCGAACAGCGGCTCGCGCGCGGTCGCCATGTGGATGACAAACATCCACGCCGCCGCCAGCGCCGCCAGCCCCTCGATCACCACCTCCCAAGAGGAGAACCAGTCATTGGTCTGGCCGCGATCGAGCATCAGCTGGAACGCGCTGATCGCCACCGCGATCATCGAGAAGCCGAACAGGTCGAATCGCCGCCGCTTCACCTCGCGCGAGGGAAGGTACAGCCACAGGATCGCGAAACAGGCGATCCCGACCGGCACGTTGATGTAGAAGCACCAGCGCCAGTTGTAGTTGTCGGTCAGCCAGCCGCCGATCACCGGCCCGAGGATCGGGCCGACCATCACGCCTTGGCCCCAGATCGACATCGCGTTCGCCTGTTTGGACGGCGGGTTGATGTCCATCATCACGGTCTGGCTGAGCGGGTTCATGAACGCGGCCGCGATGCCCTGGAGCAGGCGGAACAGCACCATCTCGGGCAAGGTGGTGGCGAGGCCGCAGAGCATGGACGCGGCGACGAACCCGACCACGGCGGCGAGGAACAGGTTGCGGCTGCCGACCCGGTCGGACAGCCAACCTGTGACGGGGATGGCGACCGCCGCGGCGACGATGTAGCTGGTCAGCACCCAGGTAATCGTGTCCGCCGTCGCGCCGAGCGAGGCGGTCATGCGCGGCAGCGCCACGTTGGCGATCGTGGAGTCCAGTATCTGCATGATCGTCGCCGCCATCACCCCGATTGTCAGCAGCGGGCGGTTGCTGGTCGGCAGCGCAGCGCGCTCGACCGGCGCGGCGGGAAGGCCGGGGGCGCGGACGGCGGCGCTAGTGCTGGCCATTGCCGCTCACGTTGACGGTGACGTCGGCGGATAGGCCCGCAATGAGTTGGCGCGGGCTCGCCTCGTCGATCGCGATCCGCACCGGCACGCGCTGCGTCACCTTGACCCAGTTGCCGGTCGCGTTCTGCGCGGGGAGGATGGAGAACTCCGATCCGGTGCCCGCACCGATCGACTCCACATGCCCCTTGAGCCGCAAGCCCTTGTACGCGTCGAAGCTCACCTCGGCGGGCTGGCCGACGCGCATGTGGTTGAGGTCGGTTTCCTTGAAGTTCGCGACCACCCACGAGCGGCTGGAGCGGACGATCGAGACGGCGGGCAGCCCGGTGATCATCATCTGCCCGACCTGGAGCCGGTCCGCCTGGCTGATCGTGCCCGCATAGGGCGCGCGCACGGCGGTGCGGGTCAAGTCGAGCGCGGCCTTGTCGAGCTGCACCCGGGCGGACGCGATCGCGGGCGTCTCGCCCGGCGCGGCGGCTCCGGTAAGGAGCTTGGAACGCGCCTCCGCCTCCGCTGCGGTAGCCGTGGCGAGCTGCGCGCGCGCCTGCTGCACCGCGTGCTGCGCCTGCTGGAGCCGGGCGCGGGTGGTGAAGCCCTGCGCCATCAGTTGCTGCTGACGGCCAAGGTCCTCTTCGGCGGCGGCGATCGCGTCGCGAGCGGCCTGGATGCCCGCGCTGGTGCCTTGGTAGTCGGCCTGGAGCGTGCCCACCTGCACCTGCGCGTTGGCGATGGCGGCGTTGGCCTGCTCGACCGCGATGCGGTAAGGCGAGGGGTCGATGCGGAACAGGAGATCGCCCGCCCGCACCGGCTGGTTCTCGCGCACTGCCACGTCGACGATGCGGCCGCCGACGTCGGACGACACCGACACGCGATCCTGCTGGACATAAGCGTTGTCGGTGGACACGGTGCGCCCGCCGGTGAGCCATACATATGCGGCAATCGCGAGCAGCAGCAGCGGCATGCTGGCCAGCAGCACCGGGCGGCGCCAGCGGGCGCGGCGCGAGGCGGGCGCGGTCTCGGCGGTGATGCTCCGGGCGGGGTCGGCGTCAGCCACGAGCGATCTCGGCCGTTTGGGGCCGAGCAAGGTTGCTGAGATCGGTCACCGACTTTGATTATAAGCGGCAGGGTTACCAAAGGGAATAGACGCGCGGCCGCAAGGTGCTTGGGCCGCGCGCGATCCGGCGCTAACCGGGCGGGAGAGGAGGCGCGGATGGGCCGGGAGATAACGGGCGGGTGCCAGTGCGGGCGGGTGCGGTATCGCGTGACCGTCAATGACGACGGCGCATACCTGTGTCACTGCCGCATGTGCCGGCGCGCGACCGGCGGGGTCGCGGCGGCGCTGAAGGCGGTGCGCCGCGCGGACGTGCGCTGGGAGCGCGAGCCGGACCGCTACCGCTCGTCGCCGATCGCGCGGCGCGGCTTCTGCGCGGCGTGCGGGACGCCGCTGACCTATGAGGGGGACGGGTCCGACGGCATGGACCTGACCGTCGGCAGCTTCGACGACCCGTCCACGTTCACGCCGGTCGAGCATTCCGGGGCGGAGGCGATCATAGAGGTGTGGCTCGACACGCGCGCGCTGCGACGCGAGCGGACGGACGAGGCACCCCACCTCGTCAAGCGATGGATGGAGGCGACCGGCCATGTCCCCGAGTGAGACCCGCTTCGTCACCGCGCCCGACGGCGTCCGGCTCGCCTGGCGCGAGCTGGGGGAAGGGCGGCCGGTGGTGCTGCTGCACGGCTTCCTGTCGGACGCGAAGACAAACTGGATCAGATACGGCCACGCCGCCGCGATCGCCGCGCGCGGGCGGCGGGTGATCCTGCCCGACCTGCGCGCGCATGGCGAAAGCGACAAGCCGCACGACCCGCGCTGTTACCCGCCCGACGTGCTGGCGAGCGACGCGCGGGTGCTGATCGAGGCGCTTGGGCTGAGCGACTATGACCTGGGCGGTTATTCGCTGGGCGCGCGCACCGTCTCGCGGCTACTCGCGACGGGCGCGCGACCCAGGAAGGTGATCTTCTCCGGCATGGGGTTAGAGGGGCTGACCGATACCGGCAGGCGCGCGGAGCATTTCCGGCACATCCTAACCAACCTCGGGCAGCACCAACGCGGCACCCCCGAGTGGCTGGCGGAGGCGTTTCTGAAGACAACGAAGGGCGACCCGGTCGCGCTGCTCGGCGTCATCGAGACGTTCGTGTCGACGCCGCGGGAAGCGATCGAGCGGTTCGACGTCCCTGCGCTGGTGGTGTGCGGCGCGGAGGATGGGGACAACGGCTCCGCCCCCGCGCTCGCCGACGCGCTCCCGGACGCGGCTTACGTCGAGGTGCCGGGCGGACACATGAGCGCGGTGGTCAAGCCCGAGCTGGGCGAGGCGATAGCGGCGTTTCTGGCGGAGGAGGGGGAATGATGCGACGATTGTTGATGGCGGCGGCATTGTTTGCAGCGGCGGCACCGGCGGAGGCGACCGAGGTCGCGCTCCAGCCGGGCGAAACGCTGCTGGAGGTGCAGGCGGAGGGACAGGCGCGGTTCCGACCCGACGTCGCCTATGTCGGCATGGGCGTGGTCTCCACCGGCACCACCGCGCGCGAGGCGACCGACGCGAACGCGCGGGTGATGGCGAAAGTGATCGCCGCCGTACGCGAGGCCGGGGTCGACCCGCGTTACCTGCGGACGCAGCAGATCAGCGTGGAGCCGCGCTTCGCGCGCTCGGGTCCCGCTGACTATCAAGGACAGGCGGAGATCACGGGCTTTGTCGCTCGCAACAGCGTGGCGGTCACTTTGACCAAGCTGGACAGCGCGCCGGATGTGATCACGGCCGGCTTCGCGGCTGGGGCGAACTCCATGGAAGGACCAAACCTAAGTAGCGAAAACTTGTCCGCCGGTCTCGCAGCGGCGCGTGCGGATGCGCTGGTAAAGGCGCGCGCCCAAGCGGATGCTTACGCGTCCGGACTCGGCATGAAAATCGCGCGCATCTTGCGGGTGAGCGAGCGCGGTGCCGCCGGGACGTCAGACTTATTTCTTGCGGCGAATGCATCGAGGGCCGTCTCGCGCGTACCGCTGGAAACCGGCGAAATGCAGCGACGGGCGTTGATCTGGATCGATTACGCGCTCGTCCCGAAGTGAGCCCGCTCAACCCGGGATAGTGCCCTCGTCGGCGATGCCCGCCTCGAACGAGGCGGTCGAGTCGCTCCCGTCCGCCTGATGCGCGGTGCCGGTCTGAGCGGCGAGGGCGGGCGCATCCTCTACGCCGGGCACCGTGTTCTCGTCGGCGATGCCGGCCGCGAACGAGGCGCTGCTGTCGGTGCCGTCGGGCTGGTGCGCGCTTTGCGGAACGGCGATGGGCTTGGCCCGCCTCGAGCTACCCCGCAAGGTCAGCAGCGCGATCGTCGCCGCCGCGCCCAGGCCGCCCGCGACGGCGGCCGCGCCCCAGCCGCGGCCGACCTTGTCCGGCGTGGTCGCTGGGCTTTGCTTCGACATGGTCTGGTCCTTCTTGGCGGGCGTGCGCGGGGTGGCGCGATTGGTGGAGCGCGGCTTGACCGCCTCGGTCGCTTTCCTGGCGGTGCTTGTCACCGCCGCGACGGGCGCGCCGACGATATCACCGGCAGCGTCCTCGACCTGCTCGAGCATGCTCTTGGGACCAGGCTTGCGACGCGCGGGCGGCTTGGGTGCGGCGTGAGTTCCCTCGGTCTTGCGAGGCGCGCGGCGACGCGGGGCGGGCTTGGTGTCCATGGAGGGCGTGTCGGGTTCGTCGGCCATGAACGGCTCCGTTATTTAGCTGCTGTATCGAACGCGACTCCACCGCCTTGGTTTCCGCGTCTTTAGCGGAACGGCGGCTCGTCGAACGCGCGCAGCTTGCGGCTGTGCAGCTTCGGCCCTTCGCGGCGGAGCTCCTCGCACGTCTCGATGCCGATCCGCATATGCTCGCTGATCGCGCGCTCGTAGAAGCGGTTCGCCTGTCCGGGCAGCTTGAGCTCGCCATGCAGCGGCTTGTCCGACACGCAGAGCAGGGTGCCGTAGGGGACGCGGAAGCGATAGCCCTGCGCGGCGATCGTCGCCGATTCCATGTCGATCGCCACCGCGCGGCTGAGCGAGAAGCGCAGCGCCGATTGGGAATAGCGCAGCTCCCAGTTGCGGTCGTCGGTGGTGACGATCGTGCCGGTGCGCAGCCGCCGCTTGAGTTCCTCGCCCGACTGGCCGGAAATGGTCTCCGCCGCGCGCGCGAGCGCCTGCTGCACCTCGGCGATCGCGGGCACGGGGATCTCGGGCGGGAGCACGTCATCGAGGACGTGATCGTCGCGCAGATAGGCGTGGGCGAGGACATAGTCGCCGATCCGCTGCGAGGGGCGCAAGCCACCGCAATGGCCGATCATCAGCCACGCCTCAGGTCGCATCACTGCCAGATGGTCGCAGATCGTCTTGGCGTTGGACGGGCCGACACCGATGTTGACGAGCGTGATGCCCGAGCGATCGGGCGCGATCAGGTGATAGGCGGGCATCTGGTGCCGCCGCCACGCGCTGTCGGTGACGAGCTTTTCGACCTCCGCGCCGTCCTCGATCACCACGCCTCCCGCCCCGGAAAGCCCTGTAAAACGGCTGTCCGGGCCGAGCTGGCTCGCCGCCCAGCGGACGAACTCGTCGACATAGCGGTGGTAATTGGTGAACAGGACGTAGCGCTGGCAATGCTCGGGCGGCGTGCCGGTATAGTGGCGCAGCCGCGCGAGGCTAAAGTCGGTGCGCGGGCCGTCGAACAACGCGAGCGGCCGGGTGCCGTCGACCGACAGCCACAGGCCGTCCGCGATCTCGTCACCGATATGCGCGAGCTCGGTCGCCGGGAAGAAGCGCGCGAGCTCGGCGGCGGAGACCTCGTCGAGGCTGAGCGCGTGGCCCTGGTCGAGGACGTACGGGAACGGGATTTCCTGCCGCCCCGATGCGGCCTCCACCTCGACGTCATAGTCCTCGATCAGCAGCGTCAATTGCTCGACAAGGTAGTCGGCGAACAGCGCTGGCTTGGTGACGCTGATCCGGTACTCGCCCGGCGTCGATAGCCGCCCGAACGAGCGCAACGGCGCGGGCCTGCCGCTCGCGCCGTTGAACCGCAGCCGGATCTCGGGATACGCGAAGCACC
>CAXSEO010000140.1:0-6487 GCA_964235525.1 uncultured Sphingomonas sp.
GTAGGGGCGGAGGTGCCGGAAACCGGCGCGGCCTGAGCACCCCCGTTCTCCGAGGAGCCGCCACTCTGCGTCTGCGGTAGCCGTTGGTCTGGGGTGCTGACCGGCGCGACTTGCGCGCCGCCGTTCTCCGGCGCTGTCGGGCCTTGGGCCTGCGCGAACGCCGCGTTCGGCATCAACGCGAGGCAAGCGACCGTGCTCAACAAAATAGTGCGCATCATTCCTCCCCAACAAGATTTCTTATTCGTTTCTTCAGGCCGTACCCTGTCGGGGTTGAGCCCGCAACGCGCGTACAAGTGGTGCAGGCATAGCTACGCAGTCGATGGGCGGGAGAGTATCGATTGCGACCAGCGATGCCGCGGGAGCATCGCCTAGCGCCGTCGCTTCGGCGATCGCTTCCGGCATCACCCCGTCCGGGGCCGCCAGCTTGCCGGGAAGACCCCTGCCTTGCGGTAGCTTGCGATGAAGCGAAGCCGGGCCTCTTGCGGGTTGGCGATCGGCCCGACGGAACTCGCCAGGTCCTGGACCACGCCAGACGCCGCGAACGCCGGCCAGCGCGGGAGGCCGGGCCCGTTCGGGTCGCCATGCCGGGCGAAATTGACCCAATAGGATGACATCGTGTCGGACAGCGCACGATCCGCCTCGCCCGGCGGTGTCCTGCTGCCGATGATCAGCTGCGGTGTCAGCGTACCGAAGACGAAGGGGATCTCCGTGATGTGCGAGGCGATCGGCGTGTAAGGGGAGGTATAGGTGAACTTGTAACCATATACCGGCACATGAGCCGTCCGGCGCTGTGCGTCGAGCCACCACCACGTCTGCTCGGCAATCACCAGATCGCCGGTCAGGGCATCCGCCGAGGCGCTTGCCTCCGCGTCGGTGCTGGCCGGGTATAGTTTCAGGAACTCGGGCAGGCGCTCCTGGCCGAACATCCGACCGGCCGCCTCGCGAAACTCTCCCGCCGTACGATGTGGCAGGGCAAAGGCGCGAAAGGGAAACTGCTCGACATCGTTCCAGCCGGCCAGCAGCGGGATGTGCATCTGCTCGCCGCGGACATAGCGCGCGGCCGGCACCTCGGGCACCACATAGCGGTCGACGTTGGGCGAGAACACCGTCACCATCGGGTCCATGGTGAAGTTCCACGGCGCGGCCGCGTTCAGTCTCTCGGCCGGCATCGCGCGCATGTCCGCGATCGATCGGGCCCCGACCTTTTCCGCGAATCTGACACCGCGAGCGTGCGCCTCCTCGAAACTCTCCATCGGGCCGTCCGCGCCGTCCCAGAATGCGCCGCTCTCGCCGATCGCCTTCTGAAACAGCCCCTTCGACAGTGGCGAGGCCATGAGGATGCCGATCGCATGCGCGCCGGCGGATTCGCCGAACAGCGTCACGTTCGCGGGATCGCCGCCGAACCGGGCGATGTTGGCCTGGACCCAGCGCAGCGCCGCGAGCTGATCCTGCAGGCCATAGTCTCCTGACGGCCCCTCGCGGTCGAGTTCGCGATGCGCGAGATAGCCCAGCACGCCGAGCCGGTAATTGAACGTCACGACCACAACGCCCTTGCGGGCCAGCGCAGTGCCGTCGATCGCCGGATTGGCGGACGAGCCGAACTGAAAGCCGCCGCCGTGCACCCAGACCATCACCGGCCGTTTCTCGGCAGCGGCTCGCGCGCCCGTCCACACGTTGAGCGTCAGGCAATCTTCGCTCCTCGGCGGTCCAGGTTCCCGATCGTTCTCGAGCGCGGAGAGACAGCGGTGCCCGAACCGGGTCGCGTCGATCACGCCGTCCCGCGCCTCGGCGGGTTGCGGGGATCGCCAACGCAAGTTCCCGACCGGAGGCGCCGCGTAGGGGATGCCCTTGAACACGAGCACGCCATCGGCGGTTCGGGCACTGCCTTGCACCAGACCCGTAGCGACCCGCACCTGCCCGGTCAGCTCGGATGATTGGGCGCGCGGAGCTCCCATGCCAAGCGTGATCAGCGCGACCGCGCTGATCCAACGGCTCGCGATACCAAAGCTGGCCACTGGCAAACCTCTCCCGTACATCGCCACGAAACGCGGCATCCTTTAGCGGCCAGCTTATCGGCCCGTGCGCGCATTGGCATGATGCCAAGACCAGAGACCGGATGCGGATCTTGCATCCGATCGAGACGACCGCCGATGGAGTGTCCGCGATGGTGATGAAGCTGAGCCACCTCCGGGATGCGGTGGCTGTCGCGGAAGCCGGCAGCCTTCGCGCGGCCGCGCGACAACTGGGGATCACGCAGCCGGCGATGACGCGGAGCATCCGTGAGCTGGAGCATGAACTCGGCCTGTCGCTGTTCGAGCGTCACGCAAAGGGCGTGCGCCCGACCGAGTTCGGACAAGCCTTTGTGCGCCGTGCCGCGGCCGCGCAGTCCGAGCTTCGTCGCGCGCGCGACGAGCTCGACCAACTCCGCGGGCGATCGACCGGCGAGGTGTCGATGGGCCTCTCCGCGGCAGCCGTGATCTCGCTGATGCCAACCGCCCTGCGCGCGTTTCGTCGACGCTTTCCCCAGGCGGTTCTGAAGGTCTCGGAAAGCCTGTTCCAGCCGATCGAGCCCGAACTCCTCGACGGCAGCATGGACTTCTGGGTGGGCCCGCTGGACGTTGCCTATTCCTCACGCCAGCTATCGGTCGAACGGCTGTTCGATAATGAACGAGTGATCGTGGCCCGCAAGGGCCATGCGCTCGCCTCGGCGAAGCGGCCTGACGAACTGGCGGAGGCACAGTGGATCAGGCCGGTCCTGTCGAACCGCAGCACGGAAGGGGATTTCGTCGACTTGTTCGCCCAATTCGGGCTGCAACGGCCGGAGGTCGTCTTCCACTCTCGATCCGCGCTGATCACGCTGCTGGCGGTCATCAACTCCGACCTGCTCACCGTCCTTCCCAAACAGTGGCTCGGCATGCCGGGAACGGCCGGCTTGCTGGACGTGCTCGATGTCGGGGAGACGATAACGGCGGCGCCGATCTGCATGGTGCGGCGCCTGGACGTGCCGCTGACCCCGCTGGCGGAGCATCTGAGCGATCTCGTGCGGCGTGCGAGCATCCGGTACGACCGCGAAGCAGCGGGCAGCGCGCCGTGAGGCTCGACGGGCGGCGCGCGACCGCTACGCCAGCGCTTCGGCCAAGGATCGCGAGGTCGCGTCGGCGTGAGAGCGACCCGAGACGGTGGCAAGCAGGCCGCGGTCGGGCCAGCGATCCCCGCGCCACGCGACGTGCTGGTCCGGCCGGATCAGCGCGCGCTGCGATTGATACAGTGTCGCCAAGGTAGGATCGGCCAGGCGCACGACCGTCAGCGGTGTGCCCGTCGCTTCCGCCTCGCGCGCCGCTTGGGCAAGATCGTCCGCATCCACATCGGCGAACGCCAGCAGGGTGAAACCGGCCCCGAACAGGTCATACAGCGAGCGGCCGTCGGGCAGCCAGGCATGGGGAGCGAGGCTGCCGGGGGCGGCGCTCGGCGTATAGTCCAGCGAAATCTCCCAACCTTGTGCGGTCCCGTCGTCGACGATCACCGGCGAGTCCACATACCGATAGCCCAGCACGATCCCGAGTGCGTAGAACTCCTTGGCTTTGGTCCGCCGGATGAGATCGGACACATCCGCACGGATCGCCTCGCCCTCGTCGGTATCGTCCTCGATGCCTTTCCGAAACAACTGGTTGGAGAGGATCGCATGGTTGCTCTCGGCCTCGGCCATGACCGCCTCATGCACTGGCCGCCGCTCCGCCTCGTAGCTGTCGAGCAACGCCGGCCCGCCCCACCCCTGCAGGACGGCGGCCAGCTTCCAGCCCAGATCCACCGCATCCGCCACGCCCATGTTCATACCGAAGCCGCCAAAGGGCGGATGAAGATGACAGGCATCGCCGGCGAGAAAGGCGCGACCGAGCCTGTATCGGTCGGCGATCAATCGACTGGCCACCCACACGTCGGAGCTGAGGATGCGATACGGAAGATCGATCCCGGTGGACTGGCGGATCATGGTCACCGCCTCCGCATCGGTCAGGGTGACGTCGGGCGGAAGCATGGTCGGCATGAAATACCAGATGTCGTCGGCGTCCATGCGGCCCATCAGGCTGGGCGCGTCCGCGTTCACCTGCCAATACATGCTGCCCGGGCCGTGCTGGTGCGCGTCGGCCAGGCCGGGTGCATGGAAGATGATGTTGTAATTGCGTGAAAGCCCATGCGTGCCGACCATCTTCGCGCCGATCCGATCGCGGACCAGGCTGCGGGCGCCGTCGGCCCCGACCAGGTAGTCGGCCTGGATCCGGCGCTCCTCGCCGTCCACGACCGAGCGCAGGCTTAGCTTCAACCCCGAGTCGGTCTGTTCGAAACCGACGAACTCCACGCCATATTCCAGACGAACCGACGGAAGTGTCTCCGCGTGTCGCCTGAGCACGCCCTCAAGCTTGTACTGCGGTATCCATTGCCCGTGCTCGGAATAGCGGTCGTCCCGGGCGGGAGCGCACGCCAGGGCATTCGGGAAGCGCACAAGGCTCCGTCCGTTCAGACGGGTGACGAAGTGGACGTCCGACGGGTAATCGATGCCGAAGGGCGAGGCCTGCGCCAGCGCGTCCGCGATCCCCCAGCGCCGCATCAGTTCCCGGGTGCGGACGTGGGTCGTCTTCGCCCGCGGCGAACGCCCTTCGCGTTCGTTGCGCTCCACCAGCAGGCAAGAGATGGATCGAGACCCGAGCTCGATCGCGAGCGCCAACCCCGTGGGCCCCGATCCCACAATGACGACCTGATAGTTCGCGCCTGATTGGCTCGCCTGCACGTTCGTTCTCCGCTCCCCGGTCCGCCTAGCGGCTTGGGAGCGGCCTCGAATGATGGCAGATTGAGATGTGGGATGCGGCGGTCGCATCCTTGCGGCTTGAGACGAACCGTTGGTCAGGAAGGGACGAACCGGGCCAAGCGCGCGATCCCGGCGGTGGTGAACAGGTATGGCCTTACGGAAGAGCTGCCGGACGACTTGCGCAGCGTGCAGCTCGGCCAAGGACAGGGAGCGCTCGTCATTGGGGCGGCTGAACCACTCGGACAAGCTGCGGCCGATCCGCTCCCGGCGGCTAGTGTCGAAGCCGTTTCGTCTCGGACCGCAGCCCGGCCGTCGGCATGTAGGGATCATGCCAGCAGTCCGCGGAATAACACCGTGACAGGCTTCGGCCGCAGCGTTGGTGATCGTCAGCGTCGTAGCCGATCCATCCTTTCGGCACGCCCGAACGACAAACTCGCGCAGGGCGGCATGATGTACCTGTGCTGGTTCACGTACGCGCATCTCGCCCATCGCTGCCCATTCCGGGCTGCTTGGATGGCCTTGCGAAAGAACACCACGCGCTCGGCCTCCTAGAACCGACCGCATTGTGGAAGACTTGGCATTCTGCCACCGTCCCACTCCTCAACCGCCCGCGAAGCATTCGGGCAACTCCGGCGGGACGGTAATCGAGTCGGACGTACACGCCTTTAAGGAACATCACCGGCGACGTGTCGCAGCCGTTGACGTGATCGTGTCGGATCGCCGCTTCGGCAAAGCCGGCGATCCGCCGCCGCTTTCAATCGCAACGAGTGCGGTGCGATCACGCCGGAGGACGGCAACGGCACTCTCCGATTGGCCCTGTGCTCCTCAATGGACCCGTCCGCCCAAAGTTCGGCGCGCAGCACTGCTCACTCGCACAGGTGCTCGCCAGACGCGGTCTCAGTATCCCTCCTCAACCTGGTTTCAATGCCTCGGACGAGCGCTCTCACGATGGCTCGCCCGCTCGCGTGCAAGGCGACCGCGACCTCTGTCGGCGACCAGTTGCGATACTTTGAACGCCTTCGTTGCCAGCTTGGCAGTGCAGGAGCACAACCCGTCGGATGTTCTACCTTGCTATAAAGGCGCTGATCTCCGGCGTTGTCATCGCGGCCGTGTCGGAGATCGCGAAGCGCAGCCCGGGCGTCGGCGCGCTGGTCGCGTCGCTGCCGCTGATCTCGGTGCTGGGCATGATGTGGCTGTGGCGCGACACGCGTGATCCGGTTCGCATGGCCGCGCACGCTGGTGCGACCTTCTGGTTCGTGCTGCCCTCGTTGCCGATGTTCCGCCTCGATTCGGTCTTGCGGCCCCACGCGACCGTGGCGGCGAAATACCCGCGCGCGCCGGTGCCGCGCCCACTGCTTCGATCGGGGCCATGGCGAAGGCTGACCGTCTGCGGGGGACCGATCTGGTTCAGAAAACCAGATGTAAGGACACGCTACCCACCGGCCGTTCAATTGGCTAGCGCGTACAAGCGTATCCCGCCACGCCTCGGAGGCAACCTACCCTGACTTTTGAGGGCTGCCGTATGCTGAGCCGTGGTGATCGGATTGCACGTCGACCAGCGTGGGAGTCAATTAGGGTGGCCAGGAGTCACTTGGCCGTGGCGGCCCATGGCGGTGCTGCCGATGCGAAAAGCGGTCACAGCCGTCATACTGAACCATCGAGACGGATGCTCCAGCGCTCGTTCCC
>CAXSEO010000141.1:0-6470 GCA_964235525.1 uncultured Sphingomonas sp.
ATTGTGGCCGTCGGGACGGAACGGACCCGGGAGGGCCAGACCCGATGGCTGTTGGCGAAGCCTCGACGACGGATATTCTGTTCAGTGTTCCGAACCCTGACCGACATCGACGCGGCGCGCAGTCTCTGCTAGAGAGCCCGGAGAGTGTCAACCGGTGCTCAACCTCGATGGAGGTAGTGTGTCTGGCGCGACACAGGTGAGGAAAAAACATGCTGCAGGTCCTGGTCGGGTGGGCGAAAGGCTCTGGTAGGCGTTCTACCGCGCGCCATCTGACCCCGACTTGCCGGGACATTGGAAGGAATACACGAATGAAGCTTTTCGCCGCAGCCTTGCTGACCACCGCGATCGCCACGCCGGCCTTTGCCCAGTCCGACCCTACGGCCGATCCCGCCGCTATGTCGCCGTCCGGCAATGCCGTGTCGGCGGACGGGGTCGAATACAAGTTCACCGGTCTGCGTGCCGAGGTGCTGGGCGGCTATAATCGCACTTTACCCAGCGTCCGCACCAACGGCCCCGTGCTGACCACCAGCCAGCTTCCGCGCCACGCCGGCGGCATCGCGGGCGCCCAGGTCGGGTATGATATCCAGCTGGGTCCGGTGGTCGCCGGCTTGTTGGCGACCTACTCGCTGGAAACGGCGAACAGCTGCGGCGGGCTTGGCGGACTGAACCAGGGCTGTCTGCGTCCGCAGGCGCAAGCCGAAGGCGGCGCGCGGGTCGGCTACCAATATGCGGGTCGCTTCCTGCTGTTCGCGAAGGGATCGTACGTCAGCACGCGTATCAACGACTCCACCTTCAACGGCGCGCTCACCAATAACGGTCACTTCACGAAGGGTGGCTATCGCGTCGGCGGTGGCGTCGAGGTCGCCGTCGCGCCGCACGCCTATGTCAAGGCCGAGTATGATTACACCAGGACCGACCGGTTCGGCGTGGCCCAGTACGGCTTCCAGAATACCAGCGTCAGCTATCACAACCATGCCGTGCTCGGCGGGTTCGGCGTTCGCTTCTGAGAGCAAGGGGGGCCGGGCTCGATGGAGCCCGGCCCTTGCGGCTGATCCCACAGTTGATACCTGAAGGTGGTGGCGGGAGTCCGACTAGATCGTCACGCCGCCGCCGCGTGGCTCGGTCAGGAATAGGAGCAGCGCGGCGGTGACCATCGCCGCGCCGGTCCAGGCGGTCGCCGACCAGCCGCCACGGTTGAAGGTGTACGACGCGAGCGTGGAGCCGCACGCCGCGCCGATGAACACCACCGTCATGTAGCTCGCGTTGATCCGGCCGCGTGCCTCCGGTGCGATCGAGTAGAGCACGCGCTGGCCGAGCACCTGGTTGAACTGCGTCGCCGCGTCGAGCAGCACGGCGGCGGCCCCCAGCAGCAGCACCGCGCGCCCGTCGACCGCCCGGATGCTGGTCAGGAATGCGCCGAGCGCGACGAGCAGCGCTCCGCCGGTACCCAGCCGGACATAGCCGCGATCGCCCAGCCGTCCCGCCAGCGGCGCGGCGAGTGCTCCACCGGCACCCGCCAGCGCGAACAGCGCGATGCCGAGCTGGCCCAGTCCGAACCGGCTGGCGAGCAGCAGCGGCACCGCGGTCCAGAACAGGTTGAAGGTGGCGAACAGGATCGCCTGATATGCGGTGCGCCGCCGCACGACCGGCGTCCGGACCAGCAGCGACAGGCTGGAGCGGAGGATCTGTGCATAGCGGAGCCCCGGGGCGGGCTGGCGGGTCGGCAGCAGCCGCGCGAGCGCCAGTCCGAGCGCCACCATCGCCAGCGACGACAGGGCGAAGATCGCGCGCCAGCCCGCCACCGCCGCCAGCGCGTTGGCGAGCGGACGAGCGAGCATGATGCCGGTGATCAGCCCGCTCATGACGTTGCCGACCACCCGCCCGCGTCGCGCCTCCGGCGCGAGATGGGCGGCGAGCGGCACCATCACCTGCGCGCCGACCGAGCAGAAGCCGGTGACGAACGAGAACAGCAGGAAACTCGCCGCCCCGCGCGCCAGGAACATGCCCGCCAGCCCGACCGCCGCGCCCGCCACCATGACCAGGATCAGCTGGCGGTTCTCGACCAGATCGGCCAGCGACACGATCAGCAGCAGGCCCGCGCCGTACCCCAGCTGGGTGAGTGTGACCGCCAGCGCCGCCGTGTTGCCGCGCAGCCCGAGCGCGGGACCGATCTCGCCAATCAACGCCTGCGCGTAATAAAGGTTGGCGACCATCAACCCGCACGCGATCGCGAAGACGAGGGTCAACCGACCTTCGATGTCGTGCCCGGATCGTGCGTTCGCCATGCCGCCGCTTAGGGCTGCGACGGGCGGGTGGCTACAATCGTCAGAGAGCAGCCGGCCGCAGCCGATCATAGTTGCGGCGCACGGCCGCGACGGCGGCGTCGACGCCCAGGCGACCGATGCTGACCGTCGTCCATCCGTGCGCCCAGGGGAACGGTCGCCCGAGCCCCTCCGCGACCAACTTGGCCCCCAGCTCGGGCGTCGTGGCGAGATGGATCGAGCCGTCGAGGTGGATGTGGCCTAGCTCGTCGGCCCCGACATAGAAGTCGATCCCGTCGACGCGGGTCTGGTCGCTGAAATGCCAGTGGGTCGTCGCCTCGACCTCTGGCCACCCCGCGATCACGTCGGCTGCCGTCTGGAGCGGTCCGCCAAGCACGGGCGGCGGCGCGAGCGGACCCTTGGCCTCGCGCGGCAGGGTGGAAAGCGCTTGCACGGTCAGGTCGGTATCCTTGCTCGGAGCGACGCGGATCACGCCGTAACCGCCCCATAGTCCATGTGGCGAAGGTCTTCGAGGAGGCTGGGGCCGGTCGGCACCCAGCCGAGCCGCTCGCGCGTCCACGCGCTCGACGCGGGCAGGTCCATATGCGCGAACATGCCGAACCAGCCGAAATGCTCGGTCGCCTCGTCGGGTGAGAGCGACCTGACCGGAATGCCGAGTCCGGCCCCGATCACCTCGGCGATCTCGCGCACGGGCACGCCCTCCTCGTCGACCGCGTTCCAGCGCGCGCCCGGCTGATGCTGCTCCAACGCCAGCCGGTAGAGCCGGGCGACGTCGGTGACATGCGCCGCCGGCCAGCGGTTGGCACCGTCGCCGATGTAGGCCGATACGCCCTTCGCGCGCGAAATCTCGATCACCGGCGAAACAAACCCCTGCTTCACCGGGTCGTGAACCTGCGGCAGCCGCACCACCGCCACCGACACGCCGCGCTTAGCCACTTCCTCGCCGGTCAACTCGGACAGGCGGCGCGGGTTGGGGTTGTCGCGGTCGAACACGTCCTCGACCGCCAGCGATCCGGGTCCGGCGCTGCCCATGCCGGTCCCCGAGGTGATGATGAACGGCCGGTCCGACCCCGCGAGCGCGCCCCCGAGCGCTTCGATCACGCGGCGATCCTTGTCGCAATTCTCGACGAAGCGCGAGAAGTCGTGGTCGAACGCGGTGTGGATCACCGCGTCCGCCAGCGCCGCGCCGCTCGCGATGCTGTCCGGGTCCTCCAGCGTGCCGCGATGCGCCTCCGCGCCCGCTTGCTCGAGCTGACGCGCGCCCGCATCGGAGCGGGTCAGGCCGAGCACCTGGTGCCCGGCGGCGATCAGCTCGGGCACGATCCGCGAGCCGATGAACCCGGTCGCGCCGGTCAGGAATACGCGCATCAAGAGTCTCCGATGTTGTTCGCCGACGCATATCGGCCTATTTTGCGTCCTGTTAAAGTAGTGAACCTATCATGGTATGGATCGCAACAGGATCATCATGGCCATCGACACCGCCAACAGGCTCGGCACCTATCTGCGTGATCGCCGCACCCGTCTCGACCCCGCCGCGATGGGGTTCCCGCACGGTCGTCGGCGCACCCCCGGACTGCGCCGCGAGGAGGTGGCCCAGCGCGCCAACATCAGCCCGACCTGGTACACCTGGCTGGAGCAGGGGCGCGGCGGCGCGCCGTCCGCCGATGTGCTCGACCGTATCGCTGCAGGGCTGATGCTGACCGAGCCGGAGCGCGAGCACTTGTTCATGCTGGGCCTCGGGCGACCGCCCGAGGTGCGCTACAGGCCGGTCGACGGCGTCACCCCGCGCCTCCAACGCGTGCTCGACGCGTTGGTCGTGAGCCCCGCGATCATCAAGACCGCGACTTGGGACGTGGTCGCCTGGAACCGCGCGGCGGCGGCGCTGCTGACCGACTATGCCAAGCTGCCGCGCGACGGGCGCAACATCATGCGGCTGATGTTCGCCGACGCGGGCGTGCGCGCGGCGCAGCCGGACTGGCAGAGTGTCGCGCGGTTCGTGGTCGGCTCATTCCGCGCGGACGCGACGCGGGCGGGCGCGAGCGCCGAGATCACGGAGCTCGTCGAGGAGTTGTCGCGCGCCAGCCCCGAGTTCGCGGCTTTATGGCAAGACAACGACATCGTCGCGCAGAGCGAGGGATTGAAGCGACTCTACCATCCCGAGCTCGGGCTACTTGAGCTTGAGTTCTCCGCCTTCGCCGTCGACGGCCGACCGGAACTGGGCATGGTCGTGTACAATCCTGCGACGGACGATGTCGCGGAGCGAATCCGCCATCATCTGGGCGTTGGCGCAGCGCAGGGCGGAACGACCGCCTCCGGCGCGGAACCCGCTCCTGAGCGGCCTTTGCTGGGCGCGGACCGGTCCGGCTCCTAAGGCGTCCCGTGCCGGTGACAACCGACCGGCATATCTCGACCAAGGGAGATCGTCATGTCCGATCCAGTCCGCACCGCGCTCGTCACTGGGGCCAACAAGGGCCTTGGCTTTGAGATCGCGCGGCAACTCGCGGCGGCGGGGCTGCGCGTCTGGCTCGGCGCGCGCGACACCGCGCTGGGCGAGGCAGCGGCGGCCAGCCTGCGCGAGGCGGTTGGCGACGTCCGGTTCGTGCGCGTCGACTTGCTCGACCCGGCGGTGATCGCCGCCGCGGCGGACACGATCGGCGCGGACGGCGGCGCGCTGGACGTGCTGGTCAACAACGCCGGCATCGTGTCGCCGGGCGACGGCCCACCCGGCAAAGCGGACCCCGCCGCCGTGCGCCGCGCGTTTGAAACCAACTTCTTCGGCACACTCGCCGTCACCCAAGCAATGCTGCCGTTGCTGCGCCGGTCGGCGTCGGCCTGCATCGTCAATCACTCGAGCAGCATCGGCTCGCTCGCCCGCCAGGCTGACCCGGAATGGGTGTACGCGCAGGTAAAGCCGCTCGGCTATGCGGCGGCGAAAGCGTCGCTCAACATGCTGACTATCCAGCTTGCCGCCGAACTAAAAGCGGAGGGGATCGCGGTCAACTCGGTTAACCCCGGGCTGGTCAGGACCGACCTCAACGGCCGCACCCGTGGCGTGCCGGTGGAGGAGGGCGCGAGGCCGGCGGTCGAGCTGATCCTGTCGGGCGGCGGCCGGACCGGCACCTTCGTCGGCCCGGACGGACCGGAGCCGTGGTGATCGGCCCTGTCACATGGGCTCGCCGCACAACGTCCGGCGGGCCCGAGCAGGCCGTGGCGTCACCTCGGCTCGGTACCGAAGCGTCGCCACGGCACGCTCCATCGTCCTGTCGAATGCTGCTCAGTCAACCGCCCGAGGGAAACTCAACCGCGACCCGCTCGCGGTGCGAGCGTTCGGGCCGCCGCGTCGGCGCGTGGAAGTCGGGATGCTTGTCCGCGACCCAGGCCACGAAGCGCGCCACCGCCGGCTGTGCGCGCACCGTGTCCAGGTCGCCCCCGGTCCGCGCGAGCTCCGCATTGCTCAGCGCGGCATGGATCGCGCGGTGGCAGATCGGATGGACCGGCACCGTCCCGCGCCCTCCCTCGCTCCTGGGCACCGGGTGGTGCTGTTCGACCTTGCGGCCGAGCGGGCGACCGCACAGCGCGCAGGTGGACGGCGGCGCGACCTCGCGCACCGCGTCGAGCGCGACCGCGGCGAGCTTGCGACGAACGCGCCCGCGGGTCACCGCCCCTTCATCGCCTCGATTAGCTTTTTCACTTCCTGCGACCGGCCGCGAGGGGCGATCAGGACGTCGTTGCCGCTGGCCACCACGATCAGGTCCTCGACCCCGACCAGCGCCAGGTGGATACCGTCGCTCCTGACCAGGCAGCGCCGCGTGTCGACCGCCGTCACCTCGCCGCCATGTGCGTTGCCCGCGTCGTCCGTGTCGCTGAGCGCGTGGAGCGCGTCCCAGCTGCCAAGATCGCTCCACCCCATGCTGACCGGCACCACCGCGACCCGCTCCGCCTTCTCCATCACCGCGTAATCGACCGACTCGTCGGGCGCGGCCGCAAAGGCGTCGCGGTCGGGGTAGAGGCGCGTGCCCTCGCGGCGGGCACGGGTCATCGCTTCCTGCGCCGAGTGGAGGATCTCGGGCGCGTGCGCGGCGAGTGCGCCGAGGAAGATGTCGGCGCGGAACAGGAAGATGCCGCCGTTCCACGCATGGTCGCCCGCCGCGACCATCGCTTCCGCCCGCTCGCGCGGCGGCTTCTCGA